>QOQC01000025.1 GCA_003331365.1 Flavobacteriales bacterium
TTGATTTGAAATCAAAACATAAATTGATATGAAAACACTGAGCCTCATTTGTAGTCTACTGATTTGTGGACTATCCTTTGGACAATATTATTACTATACGAGCACAGGAGATACTCCTGGCAGTTTAAATCAAGACCCTGCATATCCTGATGGCAGCGGTCAGGCCAGTGGATGGGTTTCTTTGCTTGGGCCATCGGTTGATCCAGCAGAATGGTCTGCTGTTCAGAGCATTCCATTTCCCTTTAATTTTAATGGAGTACCCGTTACGGAATACAAGGTCTCCTCGTCTGGTGTATTAACATTTAGTGCTTCGGCTACAAATGTTCCCGGAACGGTCTCATTAGCTCTCCCGGATCCAAGTATTCCCGATAACTCAATTTGTATTTGGGGTTTAAATGCATCGGGCACAAACGACAATGTCTCGATTAAAACATTTGGAGCGCCTGGTAGTCAACAACAATGGATTCATTTCAGTTCTTGTACAAACGGTTCTATAGGTTGGTCTTATTGGTCTATTGTTCTTGAAGAAGGGACTGATCACATATATATTGTTGATCAAAGAAACACCTCTGGAGAGGGGGCATTGAGTGTTGGTATTCAAATTGATGCTACGACTGCTATTTCTGATCCCGCATCACCAAATGTGGATGCAACTGCAGGTACGAGCCCTACAAATGAAGATGATTTGTTTTACACATTTATATATGGCACACAAGCTCAAAATGAAGTGAAATTGAATTCTTTTGACTTGCTCCCGTATATTGGTTTTGGTTCTATAAACCTTTCTGGTACCGTTCAAAATTTAGGAACAGATCCCATAAATACCCTAACAGTAACTTGGAACGATGGCACTGGCCCATATTCAGATGATATTACTGGACTTAATATTCTTTCAAATGAAACCTATGATTTCACAAGTCCAACAGCTCTTAATGCTATTGGTGGTGAGGCATATACCATTTCTCTTTCGGTAGATATTGTTGGGGACGCCGACTCGACAAATAATGACGATGAAATTGCTACAGTAGCCTTAACCGAAATCCCCACTAAATATGTAGTTGGGGAAGAAAAAACAGGGACCTGGTGTGGTTGGTGCCCTAGAGGAGCTGTCGGATTGGCCAATATGGAGTCTGTTTCACAATTCATAGGAATTGCTGTTCACAATGGCTCAAATGACCCGATGGTTGTGACAGCTTATGATGATAACATTGGAGACTATATTCCGGGGGGCTACCCGAGAGGTGGTGTCGATCGCGTTGAAAACGGGAACCCTTCTGCTGATAATTTTTTAGCAATGCACAATGAAAGAGTGGCCACCGTCGTGCCATGTGAGGTGACCGCACTTACTGCTGAACACAATGCTGCAACGGATAAGATAAATGTTTCCGTTGATTCTGAATGGTATGGAAATATTTCGGGTAACTACAGGTTTTCCTGTGTCCTAGTTGAAGATGATGTTCTTGGTGACGACGACGGCTTTTTACAAGTCAATTACTACGATGGTGGGGCAAATGGCACCATGGCCTTCCCTCCTGGAATCAATAACGAATTTGATTTTGCAACAGGTGGAGATCCAGCAGACCCTTATCAATTTGATGGTTATGACCATGTCGCTCGCTATTTATCAAATAATGACATTCTTGGAAATGCCGGGAGCCTTCCTTCTGGTCAAGTGTCAATGGGTGTTCATTCATATACATTTAACCCAATACCAGCTTCTTTTGTTGATGATGTGAATAAAGCTCATGCCGTAGTAATGATTGTGAATTCAGAAACCGGAGAAATCCTTAACGCTCAGATAGCCTCGATTCAGAGTGATGCAAGTATTTCAGAAATCAACAATGACTTTGAGATAAATTTGTATCCTAACCCGGTGTCTGATCTGTTGACAGTTTCATTTAACTTGTTCACGAAGTCAACAGCTACGGTAAGAAATGTTCTTGGAAACGAAACCATTAAAATTGATGTATTCTCATCCAATTCAAAGGGTCAATATACCACTATAAATACCTCTGAATTGTCAGATGGTGTTTATTTCTTATCTGTTGAGTCTGGTGGTTCCGTCTCGACAAAAAGATTTGTTGTCTCGCATTAACAATGTCTACGAAGCTCGTTTTTTATTGATTGGATTTATATTCATTTCGTAGCATTTTTTGGCATGGATATTGCCTAAAACAAATGAACTTTAAAACAAAAAATATGAAACCCTTATTTACATTATTTAGCCTAATATTTATTTTAAGCATAACGTCTTGTAGCGAAGAAAAAAAAATCGAAAGAGTTCTTCACAGAACTGGGAGCTGGCAAGTTGCCGAATTGGAATGGACAATGACTTCCCAGGGTATCACAGACACATCCCTTTTACAGGGGGTAATATCAGGAAGCGAAACTAATGCTGGTACATTTTTCTTCGATAAAGACGGTACTGGAAATTATGCAATTACTTATAATCAAATACCAAAAAATGGGTTCTTCCGATGGAGTGTTAATAATAGTGGAACCGTTTCTATCATCGAAACAACATCTTTAATTAACAGCATCATTAACACAACTCTTTCATGGGTAAATGAAGATTATTCGGTTTTTCAAGAAGCATATTCATTTGCAATAAATCAAACCGGAGAAAAGATTTTCACGGGAGATGGAGGTGGAGGTCTTCAAATCTTTAATGCTGGAGAAACCTTTTTAGGCCAATATGGTGTAGTATTCGACTACATCAAATTGGTAGAAAATTAACAAAGACATTAATTATTAAACTTAACTCCATCTAAAAAAGATGGAGTTTTTTTATTTTCGTAATCATATGCCTACACGTACAATAAATCAAATAATCCCCGCTCAACGAATTAATATGGGTGGACACTTATTGGATCAGCCCCTGCCCACTCGGCAAGTTGATCAAATTGATCCGTTTTTGTTAATCCATCATTGGGACAAACCGATAACCAAAGGTCATCGGCAAAAAGATTTAGGCGTTGGCCCTCACCCACACAGAGGATTTTCTCCAGTAACATTTATCTTCAAAGGAAGTGTCAGGCACCAAGACTCTATTGGAAACAATGTGGTTGTTTCTGCTGGCGGAACCCAGTGGATGCATGCCGGAAAAGGAATTGTGCACAGTGAAAGACCGGGGCTCGAATTGGTGGAAAATGGCGGAGATCAAGAGTTTATACAATTTTGGGTAAACACTCCAGGTAAATACAAAATGGAAGCACCCTATTACCTTCCCATATCCGCAGAAGGCACCCCATTAATTCATCATAAAGGAGTATCCATTGGTGTTGTT
Source organism: Flavobacteriales bacterium (assembly GCA_003331365.1). Classification (GTDB taxonomy): domain Bacteria; phylum Bacteroidota; class Bacteroidia; order Flavobacteriales_D; family Crocinitomicaceae; genus UBA952. The sequence continues at coordinate 3,287 of QOQC01000025.1, forward strand.
GCTGGTGATCTTGAAGGGGTTCGAGGACCGGCAAAAACATACAGCCCCCAAACACTGCTTAGGATCGAGGCAGAATCTAACTCCAAAATTGAGATTCCCATACCCAAAAACTACAATACAATTTTATATCTATTAAATGGCTCATTGCTTATTGAAGGGGAAAAGATTACAGCCAAAACAATGGTGTGGTTTAAAAATGATGGAGACAAGCTGAGTTTTGAAGCAGAAGAGTCATCTACATTTATCATATTATCTGGAGAGCCCATTCGAGAAACTGTCGTATCTTATGGGCCATTCGTGATGAATAAAGAAGAGGAATTACAGCAAGCAGTTTTTGATTTTCAAAGTGGCCAGATGGGGGAGCTCGTCGAAAATTTTGATGAATGAAACAACGTTTTATCTAAATCAAAGAAAAGATTTAATCAATGACATTTAAGAGACTTTTTACATTATTAACGATACTCAATTTTGCTTTTGCTTGCTCGGATAAAAAGTCTGATGAAGAAATAAAACAATTAGCGAAGAGAATTGAAAAAGAAAATATCAACAGTCTTTGTGAATGCGTTGAGGGGCTTGATCTCTTAATTCAGGACTACATGATTTTTATAAATGATCATTCTTCTAACGGCGAATTAGTTTCGGATGAGCAGCTGATCTTTCAGAAAAAAGTCATGAAATCCGAGTTAATTGGTATTTATTGCAGGGAAAAGTTTGGTTTTAATATTAAAAAATTAGACGATATAAAAAATTGTAACGCCGTTGAAAGTTTTCAGAAAACAATAAAAGAAGCTAAAAAAAAAGCACCAATATTCAAAAGAAATTTGGAGCCACCCCCCGTAACCTTAATGCGTCCAAATAAATATGTTCCCCCAAGAACTCAAAATTTGGAGTTTAATGAAATAGTAATTACTCCAAAAAAGTAACAAGCTAAAACAAAATTCCGATAAATAATACTCTACGAAAGGTTTATAGTAATAACTACATTTATATTATGATAAAATTTAAATACATATCCCTTGCTCTAACCTTTAGTATACTTTTTTCCTCATGTGAAACAAATGATGCAAGCGCCAATTCAAAAAATACCGCATCATCAGAAATTGATTTTGATGCTGATTTTACCCAAGACTTGTATGAAAAAATCATGAAAGCTTCTGAAGACTCTGTGACCTTCAGCCAACAACAGCTCATAGACTTCCTAAAGACCGCCAACCCAGAAGAAGTAAAGAACGGAAACTCATATGAATCTGAGCTTTTGTTTGAATCCATTGAATGTGATTGCCTAGACCAAATGTCGCTGTCCTATGACGAAAATCAGGATGCTTTTATTTTAGGAATATACGAGGAGACTTATGTAGAGGATATGGATTGGTGCCCAGAAAGCGCCTACCAGTTTTCTTTTGGTGTAAAAAATCAAAAAGCGATAAATGTATCGTTTGAATTTTTGGCTGGTTAAAAATTTAGTCTTTTATAACCTTTTGAATTACGGATCGATCTTTCATTCTGATTTCAATAAAATAGCAGCCAGAAACAAATGACGTCATTGGTATGATAATTCCATTTTCAACATCGCGTATAAAGTCAATTTGTTTCCCAAAACCATCTGAAATAATGATTTGATTCTTCCCAGGATTCATGATTTTTATCTCCAAATCATCTGTAACTGGATTCGGAAACATTTCTATACCCTCATACTTCATCGCTTCAAGACCATTCGTTAAGCAGGGTGTCCGAAGTGTATCAAACCAATAATACACATCTGATAAAGAGGGTAAAATACATTCATTATGCATACCATCTCCCATATATATGGCCTCAACGTTCTCGGCCCCATTGGCCAACATTATTGTTTCTGCCGCTAATGCATTTTGAAAAGAAACCTGCTCATCTCCAGTACAATAATACATTCGTACAGGCCTTTGAGGAATCCAATCATGGTTGTCATTATCAGACATTGCTTGCCATAGTGGATGTGAATAATCTGATGCTGAATTCAAAAAATTCTGTAATACTGAATCCACCACGAGTTCTTGAATAATCGTGGGTAACTGATCATTTAAACTTCCCATTCCAAGCGTAGTATTGTTTCCATTAAAATAGGGTACCACGATTTCATCATAAGGAGACCTTAAAATGTCGGAATAAGAATTGTAAAGGTTACCATATACAGACTGATAAGCTGCCACTAGATATACAATATAACCGGGGTTTGAATAAGACGCTGCAAGAATTGTGTCCGCCATAGCTCCAGTAATTTCATATGGCCCCGAACATGGAGCAGAAGCTAAAATATTGAACTCAGACAATAAGTTGTTTTCCTCCACATATTTGTGAGTAGCCATCGCAGCATGTCCTCCCTGAGAGTAACCCGTGACGAATATTTCTCCATTATCTGCAGTCATTCCCTGGATCATATCTAATGATTGTGCCTCGCGCACGGCTCGAATCATATCAACTGTTGCAGTGGCCTCAGATGCCCCATGACAATACGGGTGTAAACCAGGGCTTTCTCCCATACCAATATAATCAGGCATCACAACATTATATCCTCCCGCAGAAAAAATCTTACCAATATATGCCTCCTGTACATCATAAGAAGGAACATCTACCTTTCTTAGACTCGTACCGTGCTCATATACAGCCATTGGAAAATTAGAGCAGTCCTCAGAAATAGGAAAACAAAATGCTCCAGAAGCAATAGTTGGATTCCCTAATGCATCCACCGTATTGTAAACAATCTTGTAGGTTTCTACATCATATTCCAAGGGTAGATTAGCAACACTGGCCAATACCACTTGTGGTGTTGTATTGATGTAATTTGCAGATACTATATATTGAGACCATGCCGAACTGACACAGATGATCATGATTATAAGTGAAGTGATTTTCATAGGTGTAGGTATAATTTAGGACTTGAAAATATGAAAAAAATGAGCTACTTCAAAATAAAAAGCCTATACGGAAATGCTGAATTACAATTCTCCTAAATTCATCCCGATGGTAAAGTTCAGCTTAGGGTAAAAGCCTCTCTGCTCAATTGACTGGTCAGTTGCACCTCCAAATCCATCAGACCAAGGGTCCAATTTATCAAATCCAAAACCATAATCAAGTCCCAGCATTCCAAACATGGGTAAGAATACGCGAATCCCAATACCGGCAGAACGCTTCACATTAAAGGGATTGAATCGGTCAAAGCTTGGAAAAGTATTTCCAGCTTCAAGAAATGTCAAGGCATAAAATGTAGCCGAAGGGTTTAATGAAATAGGATATCTTAGTTCCAATGTATATTTGGCAATAATCGGATCTCCCCCTGCCGATGATACATTTTGATCTTCATATCCTCTTAATGCAATTATCTCTCTTCCACCAAGCTGATTAACCCCTGACAAGCCGCTTCCGCCCATTGAATACCTATCAAAAGGAGTTACACCCTTTTCTTTGTTGTAAGCACCAATGTAACTGAATCCAAATCTTGGCATCAAAACAAGCTTTTTGTCTGAAGAAAGCGGAACATACCATTCTCCCGTAAACCTAAATCGGTAATACTCGAGATATTTATATCTTTCTTGATCTGTTGCGTTTGTGTAATCAACATCTGTAAACAATGAATAGGGCATCGTAGCTTTAGCCGTAAACTTGAAGTTAGATCCACTTTGTGGGTAAATAGGGGCAGATACAGAACTTCGCTGAAGTACGTATTTGAAAGCGATATCATTTGCGTAACCCTGAGAAAATAAAGGAAACCTAAAGTCGTTTACCACATCATAATATTGATAGCTCAACTCATAATAAGCCGTAAAATAATCATCCGGCCATTTTTTTCTTCTTCCAAGCCCTATTCCTGTTCCGGTAATTGACAGTCCATTATAGTCAGGATTGGTTCTTAAAAGACCGTTCGAACTTAAGGCTGTATTATTGATCCAAAAAGACAACGAATTTGGTTTTCTGCCTCCAAGCCATGGCTCTGTAAATGAAAAATTGTACCCCTGATAAAAGCGTCCATTTGACTGTGCACGAATGGAAAGGCGTTGTCCATCTCCTCCCGGAAGCGGGCTCCATGCTTCTTTTTTAAAGAAGTTCTTCGTTGAAAAATTATTAAATGTTAATCCAAGAGTTCCAATAATTCTTCCGCTCGTTGTTGGACCTGCCCCACCATAACCACCTGATAATTCAATTTGATCAGACGATTTTTCTTCAACAACATACTCAATATCGACTGTTCCATTTGCCGGATTTGGTAAGGGATTCACCTGAAAAGCCTGCTCATTAAAATAGCCCAATTGCGCAAGTTCTCGCTGTGTTCTCATGATGTCGGCTTTATTAAAGAGGTCTCCAGGCTTGGTTCGAATTTCTCTGAGAATTACATAGTCATTTGTCTTGGTATTTCCTCTAATGGAAACGCTTCCTATTCGTGCCTCTTTACCTTCAAGCATTCGAATTTGATAGTTGATGTGTCGATCTGTTACATTTGTTTCAACCGGTATAATTTGGAAGAACAAATACCCGCGATCCATATAAAGAGAAGAAATATCACGTCCATCTCCATTCCCAAAGACCCTCTGCTCTAAAAGGGACTTATTATAAAGATCTCCTCTTTTAATCCCTAAAATGGTATCGAGATATGATGACCTATATTTTGTGTTTCCGGTCCATGTGATGTCTCCAAAATAATATTTCCCCCCTTCGTTAATCGTAAGATCAATAACCAGGTTTTTATCATCTAGCTGATAGACTGTGTCAAATACAATTTCAGCATCACGCAAACCCACTTCATTAAATTTATTCAATAAAGCCAGTTTGTCCGTTTCATAACTCAAGTCCGTGAATTTCGACCTTTTAAAAATCCTAAAAAGAGACTTCTTTTTGGTATCCTTCATCGCCAATTTTAATTTCCAATTGGGGATTTCCGTAACACCATTGATTTTGATTTCCTTAATACCAACTTTTTCACCTTTAACAACATCTATTACAAACAGTTCTGAATTGTTAATCACAGTATCCTTGATTCGATCAATATTTACTTTTACGTTATAAAATGCCTTTTCTCTAAAAAACCCTCTGATTTGATTTTTGGTCTGAAAAACAAGGTTTTCAGTAATAGTTTTACCTGAAAAAAGAGAAATCTCCTCTCGTATTTTATCTGCTTCCCTCTTTGAAACACCCGTAAATTTAAATCTTGATAATTTAGGCCTTGGTTTCAATTCAATAATTAAATAAACCACTCCGGCAATTTCTTTTTCTGCATATATTGCTATATCAGAAAAAAGACCTTCCTTCCATAAGTTTTTTATGGCAGTATTGATTTGTTCACTCGGCAAAGTAATGGGTAGGCCCTGCCTTAATCCCGCAATCAGTTTAATGGCTTGATGGTCATAATTGTCTGCTCCATAAACTTTTATGGGCCCAAGCTCATATTCTTTGGGGCTCATATAGGAAAAATCCAATTCAGACAAAGAGCTTCCTCCCAGCTGCGAAAAAGTTGAAAAATGAAAGGATAAACACAAAAAGATAAGGCCTATGATTCTCATTCAATCGTGTTTATTTGTTCAGAAACCATACCAAACCTTCTTTCTCTATTTTGAAAATCATAAATGGCTTCTACAAACTGACTACGTCCAAAATCTGGCCAAAAAATGTCAAGAAAAACGAATTCAGTGTACGCAATCTGCCAAAGTAAAAAATTACTTACCCTTCTTTCTCCACTCGTCCTTATCAATAATTCTGGATCTGGTATTCCTCGGGTTGTCAGGTGATCTGAAATTAGATCATCCGTGATTTCACTTTCACTGATTTCTTTATTTTTTATCTTGTTCGAAAGTGTCTTTACCATTTCTGTAATTTCCCACTTTGAGCTATAATTCAATGCAAGAACTAGTGTGATTTCTTTATTTGTTTTAGTTTTATCAATAGCATCACTAAGGCTTTCTTGGCATTCTTTTGGCATGCCCCCTATATTTCCTATGGTTTGAAGTCGAACACCATTTTTATTCATCTCATCAATCTCATTTGCCAAAGAAAGCACCAACAAATTCATAAGGCCCTCTACCTCTTCTTGTGGGCGATTCCAGTTTTCCGTAGAAAATGCATATAGCGTCAGGTATTTTACATTGAGCTCTCTTGCCGTTTTCAGCGTTTCCCTTACGGCATCTACTCCTTTAGAATGTCCAAATAATCGATCCTCTCCATGATTTTTTGCCCACCTACCATTACCATCCATGATTATAGCTACATGCTCAGGTATATTATTCAGATCGATATGACTTAAATCACTCATTATTAAGCTTAACGAAGATAAGTAAACATTCTTGTATGAAGCCTTCTATTTTAAGGCTTAACATGTCTTAACAAAAAAATAGGGATGCTAATCGACAATCCCCATTCAATTATTCTGCTAAAACAATTAGCTTATTATTTGTCAATTCAGCAACTCCTCCTCTTATCTTTACAGAAATTTTTTCTGCAGACTCGACCTCTATTGCCTCATGATTTTGCCCTTCACTCAAGGGGCTTTCTAACTCAATAGAAAGAACACCTTCAGATAAAGCTGATATTATTGGCGCGTGATTGTTCAGCACCTGAAAGATTCCGTCCTTTCCTGGTAGAGATACAGCCGAAGCCTCACCACTAAAAATACTTGATTCCGGAGTAATGATATCTAACTTCATAGCTTATGCTTCAGCAAGCATTTTTTCCCCTGCTTCAATCACATCCTCAATACCACCTTTTAAGTTAAAGGCCGCTTCTGGATACTTATCGTATTTTCCATCTAAAATGTCATTAAAAGCAGTGATTGTTTCTTGAATATCAACGAGCACTCCAGGCAAACCAGTAAATTGTTCGGCAACATGGAAAGGCTGTGATAAATAACGCTGAACCCTTCTTGCTCTGTGTACAATCATTTTATCTTCTTCAGAAAGTTCATCCATACCAAGAATGGCAATAATATCTTGTAGCTCCTTATATCTTTGAAGTGTTGATTTTACACGTTGGGCACAATTATAATGTTCTTCTCCAACGATTTCCGGAGTCAAAATTCTTGAAGTGGAATCTAATGGATCAACTGCAGGGTAAATCCCTAGCTCAGCAATTTTTCTTGATAATACCGTTGTCGCATCAAGGTGAGCAAATGTATTTGCTGGTGCTGGGTCTGTAAGGTCATCCGCAGGTACGTAAACTGCCTGAACAGATGTAATCGAACCGCTCTTGGTTGATGTAATTCGTTCCTGCATTGCCCCCATCTCTGTAGCCAATGTAGGTTGGTATCCAACAGCAGATGGCATTCTTCCTAAAAGAGCCGAAACCTCAGAACCCGCCTGTGTGAATCTAAATATATTGTCAACAAAGAAAAGGATATCTTTACCTTGTCCTTCTCCGTCTCCATCTCTAAAATATTCAGCAATTGTAAGACCAGAAAGAGCAACTCTTGCTCTCGCTCCCGGTGGCTCGTTCATTTGACCAAAAACGAATGTCGCCTTTGATTCTTTCATTTCATCAAGGTTGATTTTTTTCAAATCCCATCCACCTTCTTCCATAGAGTGGATAAAGTCGTCTCCATACTTGATAATGCCTGATTCAAGCATTTCTCGAAGTAAGTCATTCCCTTCTCTAGTTCTTTCTCCAACTCCTGCAAATACTGAAAGTCCACCATGACCTTTTGCAATGTTATTAATCAGTTCCTGTATAAGTACTGTTTTACCAACACCAGCACCACCAAAAAGTCCAATTTTTCCACCTTTTGCATATGGCTCAATAAGATCAATTACTTTAATTCCCGTAAATAGGATTTCTGTTGCTGTAGATAATTCTTCAAATTTCGGAGCATCTCTGTGGATTGGTAAACCATCTGTATTTTCTACTTCATTAATTCCGTCAATTGCTTCACCAACAACATTAAAAAGTCGCCCTTTTATTTTGTCTCCTGTTGGCATCTTAATAGATGTCCCGGTAGAAATAACTTCCATACCGCGGGTAAAACCATCTGTTGAGTCCATTGATATTGCACGTATGGAATTCTCTCCAACGTGTGCTTGAACTTCAAGAACAACTCTTGTTCCATCTGACTTAAATACCTCAAGGGCATCATATATGTTGGGTAGCTCAACTCCCTTCTCAAAGGCAACGTCAACAACCGGACCGATAACCTGAGCAATTTTTCCTTTTAAACTAGACATTTATACCTGTTTGAATTTGGGTGCAAATATAACCCATTTATTTTAATTAAAAGCGATTGAAAACATGAAAAAAATATGGCTTTAGGGGTATTTAACCCTTTCTAGTGAGCAATTTAACTGTAGTAAATGAAAATATCACCGTTAAAACCGCAATTGAAGTGAGAATTGTGAAAAAATCAATCCATGAAAACCCAATGGGATAGACCTGCTCAGCAGATATCTTTATTAAACCAAGCTTCAGCTGAGTAAAGCAAATTAAATATCCTAAAATACAGCCGATTATTGTGCCAATAAAAGAAATCATAATGCCTTGAAAAAAGAAAATTTCAAAAACGCCGTGCTTTGTAATTCCCATACTTTTTAAAGCTAAAAAATTGTTTTTCTTTTCTATGTATATCATGGTTATCGATGAGACAAGATTAAAGCAGGCCAAGACAAAGACAAAAATCAGGATCAATGTCATGATTAGTTTTTCTGATTTACTCGTTTTAAAAATCAATTCATTCTTTTGGTAATAGGTTTTTACCTTAAACGCATTACCCAATTGTTGTTGAATTTGAGCTTGTACATATTCAATATCCATTTTTGAATCTGTGCGGATGTAAACGTGGGAAATGGTTTCATTTGTGTCCTTTACTAAAGTCCTAAAATCCTCAAGGGGCCATAAAAATGTTTCTTCATTAATTAATTTATTCTGATAAACGAGAACTGAAGATAGTTGCACCTTCTTTTGTAAAAATGGACGCTCGGTCCTAACCGTAATGTTCTTTTTGGGAAGGAAAATTGTAAATTCAGAGTTAATTGAAGCCTCTAGCTTATTAATGAGTCCGACACCCATTATACCCAATGCGCCCATTTCATCATATAATATTGGGGAATCTCCTTGATAATGATTTGTGATATTAATGAGCTTTAAGAAATCATTATCTACGGCATATAATTTGGCGTTTGTCCTTTTGATTCGATAATCTTCTTGACCTTGTATGGGTTGTCCATATTCTATGACTATAAGTTCTTCTCTACCTTTTGATATGTTTTTTATCCCTTTTATAGATGCTAGCTGACCCCAATTGATTTCTTTTTCTGAAAACGATTTTCCTTTGGCTGGAGTAATCGTAATGGAGGCGTCAAATTCACTGTATATTTGATCAATGAGCTTTTCCATACCATTGAATGCGGAAAGCAAAATTACTAGAGCACAAGTAATGGCGGCTATTCCAATAATTGCAATGCGCGTGATAATTGTAATTACATTTCGCTTTTTTTGCGATCGTAAATATTTATATGCGATATAAAAGGAGGTCTTGATATCTATTTTTTTAACAGCTCATCAATCTGTGAGGCATAATCAAGTGAATCGTCAATAAAGAATTTCAGCGCAGGTATTTTTCTTAGGTTTTTTAATTTTCGCCCGACGTCTCCCCTAATCCTGCCTGAATTTTGTTCAATGCTTTCAAAAACCTCTTGTTTGTCTTTCGAACCAAAAATGCTCAGATAACACCTGGCCAGTGATAAGTCACTTGTAACCCTCACCACAGTCACTGTAACCATGGAGCCCAAACAAATCGAATTGTTTTTTTGAAAAAAACTAGCCAGTTCAGTTTGAATAACAGATTCTATTTTACCTTGTCGAATTGATCCCATGACACAAATTTAAGAATACTCTGATATCATAACGCGAAAAGTAAAATGTATCTTTGCACTGATGATTCAGTCTTACATTGAAATATTTAAATACACGGTTAAGTACAAAACATTAACGGTACTAGTGGTTCTCTGCAACCTGCTTTTTGTAATATTCAATTTGCTTTCTCTGGTTTTATTTATCCCTGTGTTACAGCTGATATTTAGAGATCCAGCAAATATTGATTTGGTTGAAAAGCCTATTTTTACGGGCGGTTTTCTTGACCTTTTTGTCTATGTCAAAGACTACTATAATTACACCATGACCTCTATGGTTAAGAACGACCCGCTAGATGCTTTATTTTTTGTTTGTATGAGCGTAATGATTGCGTTCTTTTTTAAAAATCTATTTCGTTATGGTGCTGTATGGTTTCAGTCCGAGTTGCGAATGGCCGTGGTAAGAGATGTTAGAAATGCGCTTTTTCTAAAAGCCATGAACCTACCATTATCCTATTATTCAAATGAAAGAAAAGGAGATTTAATCGCAAGAATGAATAGCGATGTTAATGAGATTGAGAATGCAGTAGTCAGCTTGCTAGAGCTCATATTTCGAGAGCCTTTTGCTGTTATTATTAATGTGGCAACTCTAATCTATTTAAGTCCTGAGCTTTCTTTAATATCTTTCTTTCTTTTACCAATTTCTGCAACGGTAATTTCAATAATCGGCAAAAGCCTTAAGCGCACTGCAAAAAAAAGCCAAGAGCAAACTAGCCGTTTGTATTCAGCGATGGATGAAGGCATTGATGGTATAAGAATTATAAAGGCTTTTAATGCTTTGTCATTCATTGTAAATCGTTTTAAAAGAACCAACCTTCATCATCAAAAGCTGATTACCAGAACCTTTAGAAAAAAAGACTTATCTCCTCTTTTAAACGAAACGATAGGAGCCTTTGTAATGCTAAGCCTGGTTTGGTTTGGTGGCAAATTAATCATTGACGATCCAAGCAATTCTTTCTCAGGAGAAGTGTTTTTAACTTTTGTAATTGTTTTTTCTCAGCTACTAAGACCCATTCAAAGCATCTCCAAAAATATTTCGAGTATGATTAAATCAAGAGCCTCTCAAGACAGAATAAATGAGATTTTAAATCTTGATGAAATCATAAATCAATCAGATGCTCCAATCTCTTTAGGTGGGTTCAATAATCAAATCGACTTTAATGATGTTTCATTTAAATATGGGGATACGCATGTATTAAATCAAATTAATTTTTCAATCAAAAAAGGCCAAAACGTTGCGCTTGTTGGAGAATCAGGTAGTGGCAAAACAAGTTTGATAAATCTCATTCCCCGTTTTTATGATGTGAGTGCAGGGACGCTCACCATAGACGGAAAGAATTTAAAATCGCTTTTCATAGACGAGTTAAGGTCCCTAATTAGCCTCGTATCACAGGATGCTATACTTTTTAATACAAGTATAACAGAAAATATTGCTTTTGGAGAAAATGAACCAGACATAAATCGGGTTATTGAAGCTGCAAAAAACGCAAATGCTCATGACTTTATTTCGGCTTTTTCAGATGGTTATTCTACAGTTATAGGAGAGCGCGGGAATAAATTGTCTGGTGGTCAAAAACAACGAATAAGCATTGCCAGAGCAATCTATAAGAACCCTGAAATTTTAATTCTTGATGAGGCTACATCTGCTCTTGACATGGAGTCTGAAAAATTGGTACAACAAGCCCTAGATAAAGTGATGGAAAGAAGAACATGCATCATTATAGCCCATCGTTTAAGCACCATTAAAAGCGCAGATCTGATATTGGTCCTGTCAGACGGAAAAGTAGTTGAAAGAGGAAATCACAGTGACCTTATAAGTCAAAATGGTATCTACAAAAGATTATTTGAACTACAGACGGTTTAAAATTATTTGATATTCATGAACATATCCATTTTCTATTGGTTACTTTTGCATTATGAAAGGTGAAAAAACATTTTCTTCAATACACTTTGTTAAAGGGAACAAAGCTGATTTTTATAAGGTGCTTAGGCAGCGAGTAAATGAATATTTCAAAAAAGAAAAGATTTCTCGACATGCCAATGGAAATATGGTGTTCAAGACGATATGTATGCTTTCGCTATACCTTGCGCCATTTATCTTGATTTTAACGCTAGACCTCAATGCTTGGTGGTATATTCTACTCTGGACCATTACGGGAGTGGGAATGGCCGGGGTTGGTTTATCTGTAATGCATGATGCCAACCATGGCGCTTATTCTAAAAGCCCATTAGTCAACGATATCATCGGAAAAGTTCTTGTCCTTTTAGGCGGGAATGATGCAAATTGGAGAATCCAGCACAACGTATTGCATCATACCTATACAAATGTTAACAATATGGATGAAGACATTGCGCCTCCTCCATTCATACTTAGGTTTTCTCCACATACCAAAAGATTGAAAATTCATAGATTTCAGCATGTTTATGCTTATTTCTTTTATGGATTGATGACGATGATGTGGTTTGTCAGTAAAGACTATTCGCAAGCAAAAAGATACCATGAAATGGATTTAGTGAAAACTCAGGGACTGACCATTAGAAAACACGTTTTCAATATAATATTGAGCAAGCTAATTTACGCCTTTGTCTTTCTTGCACTTCCTTTCTGGTTGAGTCCAGCCTCATGGTACATTACACTATTAGGTTTTCTTCTCATGCAATTTATTTGTGGTTTTATTTTAGGCATCATTTTTCAACCTGCACATGTTGTGCCAACCTCAACTTATCCATTACCTGATGCTACAGGAGATATTGAGGCCGACTGGGCGGTTAGTCAAATGTATAATACGGCTAATTTCGCGCAAAAAGCTAAACTATTTTCTTGGTATGTTGGCGGTTTAAATTATCAGGTTGAGCATCACCTTTTTCCAAATATTTGTCACGTACATTACAGCAAGCTATCCAAAATTGTAAAAGCTACGGCAGAAGAATTTGAAATACCTTATCACTCCTACAAAACTTTTATTGGAGCATTGAAAGAGCACACCAAAATGTTATACGATCTAGGTAATAAAGACATTGCTCCGGCAATACACTAAAGACAAGTTCTACTGAATTAGACTATTCTTTGATGAAATGTCCGGATTCCTTGAAGTCTTTGTTTTCAAAAGTTAGAATATATTTTCCCGATGGGAACGGAGAGCAGTCAATGATTTGTTTATTATGGGGCTGAACATAACTTAATACCTGTTTCCCTGAGGCATCAAATACAATCACTTTGGAACCTATTAAATAAGTAGGAACATTCACTTCAAGTTGATCTTTTGTGGGGTTAGGATACAACAATATTTCTTCATTTATTTCATTTAACCCTACGCTTGTTTCGATGGTCAGGTCCAAAGTAATCGTACTGTCACAACCTTCAATATTTGTTAGTACTTGAGTGTAGACCCCTGTGCTATCATAAATGACACCATTCAATGTGTATGAGTCCAAAGCAGTCTCAGTCAAGTTTGAGCTTGAGCTTTGATTTATGATTAAATCCAGCGTAAGGGTAGAATCACAACCTCCTACTGTCGTATACTGAATCATTGCCGAATTATTATTGGAAGTATATGTATTCCCATCGACCCAGGTATAGCTGTCACACGCTGTATGGGAATCTAACCCAGAATATGAATTATTAATCGTTAGATCTAATAATATGGTGGAATCACACCCCTCTACATTTGTTAAGGTATAAGTGGATGTGTTATTACTTGAGGTATACGTGGTTCCGTCAATCCAAGTATATGAATCACAAGCATTTTGAGAATCCGTAGTTTCGGAGCTTGATCCTTGCTGATATACCCGAATATAATCAAGAACCATTTCACTTTCGGTAAATGATGGTTCTATTGAATTTTGAATAGCCACATTTAATAAAATGTACTGGTCCGCAATAAACGGCCAGGTACTCATGTTTTGAGGAGAAGGACTGTAAGTATAGTAAGGAACGCCATCTAAACTAAATATGATTTCGTCTGACGTCCACTCCATGGCGTAAATATGAAATGTATTGGAAACATCATTTGCCATCAGTCCTCCGTGGTTCACTGTCGCTCCAAAAGAAGATGGAGTATGAAGTGCACTTTGAATATAGTTTTGATTAGAGCCCCAATGCTCCATTATATCAATTTCTCCACATTCCGGCCAACCCGTAGTTCCGAAACCTTGGGTTTGCCAATAAGCTCCTGTTTCGTTGATATTTTTACCGAGCATCCAGATGGCAGGCCAGGTTCCTACTCCCTCTGGTAGTTTTGCGCGCGCCTCAACCCGACCATAGGTAAATGCAAATTTTGAATTAAGCCTTGCCGAAGTATATTGCTTGGTGATTCCCTGAACAGGATCTGTATATGTTTCATCCTTTGCAACGATATGTAAATAACCATTTTGAAGATAGGAATTGTCTTCTCGGTCCGTGTAATGTTGAAGTTCACCATTGAACCACCCCCATCCATTTGGAATAAATGTTTGATGAAACCATTTAGAATTATCAATGGGGCCGTTCCCATCAAATTCATCTGACCAAACTAAATTATTGTAAGGTGAACAACTTCCGACGCTTCCGTCATAGCTGATGTCGTCTAAATAAGCGGTAACAAAATCAAAGTTATTCTCATCGTTGACCTGTAGAACGATTCTATTAAAATCTGTTCTTAAAACGGGTGCCGGCGAACCACCATTAAAATTAATATATGGGTCATTCTCAAAATCAAAAGAAATTTCCTGCCACTCATCTAAAGTGACATTCTTGATAATCTCAGACTGCGTTTCCCAAGGAGCGCCAAGTGTGCCGTCCTGTAACTTCAAGGATATTTGATTGTTTTGATTTCCAGTAATACTTCCAGAAGCAATAAATATTTTAAGAGTAAAAGTATGATGGACAGATAAATCAAAATTCTCATTCACATCAAAACGCACATTGGCATACTGCCCTCCAACATCCTCATATTTCATAACTGTTGCGGAAGTATTAATGCCTTGAATATTTGGATTCGCAAAGGAAATGTCCATATTACAAGCGTCACCAAGCCAAGTCGTGATATCACCATTTCCCTCAAAATCATCAAATACATCTTGAACTTGGGACCATCCTTTGAGACCTGGAATCAAGATTAAAATAACAAAGAAAAAGTGATAAAAATGAGCAGAAGTTGTATGTTTCATAGTGTCAAAAATACGCTTATTAAAGAACAACGCAAAACGTATTATTCCTTTTTTTAGTGGTTTATTTCTTTGAAGAAATTGACATCGCAAATCGGCCATTATGAATTTTGTGTATATTTAATATTCCATTTTACAATGATATTATTGACTAAATAAAATAAAAAAGATATGAGTGATTTTCCATGGTTCAAATCCTACCCAACAGAGGTTCCAAAAACAATAGAGCTAAATAGATACAATAGTCTTGTTGACATATTCGACCAATCCGTAAAAAACTTTGGTGATAAAATCGCCTACAAAAACATGGATGTCGAAATGAGCTTTAACGAAGTCTCTGCGCATGTAGATGCACTTGTTTGGCACCTTCAAAACAATACAAAACTAAAAAAAGGGGATCGAATTGCGCTTCAAATGCCCAACCTTCTTCAATTTCCAATCACCATTTTTGCGTGCTTAAAGGCTGGCTTGGTAATCGTAAACACGAATCCCTTGTATACGGCGGAAGAGATGCGGCACCAATACAAAGATTCTGGAGCAAAAGCCATTATCATATTGGAAAATTTTGCCCATAACCTTGAACAAATCCTCGATGAAACTGAAATAGAAACGGTCATCACAACAACAATTGGTGACATGTTGGGTGGATTAAAAGGTGCCATTACAAATTTTGTCGTTAGAAAAGTTAAAAAAATGGTTCCCCCATTTACATTAAACGACACCACTCCTCTAAAACAAATATTTAAAGATTGTAAAGGGAAAAAGGGAACGGCAGTTTCTCTTGGTAAAGAGGATAATGCTTTTCTTCAATATACAGGTGGAACTACTGGGGTTTCTAAGGGAGCCACACTATCTCATGGAAATATTTGTGCTAATGTGCAGCAGGTTGAAGCTTGGATTGGACACGAGTTTAAAGAAGGTCAGGAAACCATAATAACAGCGCTTCCTATGTATCATATATTTGCCTTAACAGCAAATTGTGTGGTATTCTTTCGTTATGGGGCTAAAAATATTTTGATAACCAACCCAAGAGATATGAAAGGCTTTTGCAAGGATTTAAAGAAGAATCCGTTCACTTTTATTACTGGAGTAAATACGCTTTTTAATGGATTACTAAATCAAGAAGCTTTCCTAAGTCTTGATTTTAGTAAACTTAAAATGGCTCTTGGAGGTGGAATGGCTGTTCAAGATGTGGTTGCTGCGAAATGGGAAAAGGTCACAGGTAGCCCTCTTCTAGAAGCATACGGTCTATCTGAAACAAGTCCGGCTGCAACTATCAATCCTGTCGGGGGAACACACAAGGTGGGTACCATAGGCTTACCTCTACCGAATACCGATATCAAGATTTTTGACGATAATAAGGTCGAAGTAGCACAAGGAGAAAAAGGGGAGATTGGAATCAAAGGCCCACAAGTAATGCAGGGTTATTGGAATCGACCTGAAGAAACTGCCAATTGTATGCATGGGGAATATTTTCTTACAGGAGATGTTGGGATTGTTGATGAAAATGGTTTCTTTAAAATAGTGGATCGTAAAAAAGAAATGGTCTTGGTTTCTGGTTTTAACGTATATCCAAGTGAAGTAGAAAAAGCAATTACCGAAAATCCAAAGGTACTGGAAGTCGGTGTTTGTGGAGGTAAAAACGAAGATGGAACTGAGTATGTTCAGGCCTTCGTTGTGAAAAAAGACGACTCATTAACAAAAGAGGAGGTAATACAAACCTGTAGAGATAATCTAACCAATTATAAAGTGCCCAAGGTGGTACACTTTAGGGATGAGTTGCCAAAATCAAATGTCGGTAAAATCTTGAGGAGGTTACTTAAATAAATGGATACGGCTGAAAAAGAAATAAGCTTTAAGTCAGGAATAAAACCCGACTTTGAGAATAAGAAAGACCACGAAGCTTGGAACGAAAAATATAATTCGCTAAGCAGAGAAGATAAAATACTATTAGAAACTCAAGAACAAACCCGACTATTAACAAGAATATCTAATAATGTGGCTTTTTTCTTTTGGCTCACTGTTTTGAGTATTGGCTTATCTTTATTTGTGATGTTTTTCCTACCTAAACTCTAATACAGGTTTTATTAATAATCCCCATTGCGCATAGACAAATTCATCTGGCATGTTCGATTGTCAAAGACCCGTTCTTTGGCAGCGAAGCTTGTTGACGGAAATAAAATCAAAATCAATCATAAAGAATGCAAGCCGTCAAAAGAAATTCAAGCGGGAGACCTCGTTACCTTCCAAAAGAACAACGCTGTTTTTACCTATAAAATTTTAGCCTTGACAAATAAACGCTTGGGAGCTAAGCTTGTCAATGATTATATTCTTGATGTCACTCCACAAGAAGAAATTGAAAAACACAAGACCTATCTATTGGCCCAGCGCAATTACCGTAAATGGGAGCATGGAAAGCCCTCAAAAAAGGACCGCAGGGACATTGATCACTTTTTAGAGGGTTGGTAATGGACTAAATAACTCTTACGTTATTTTGTATTTAATAATTTCTTAACTTGGGGTTCTCAATTTATTAGGACAACAGTCTTAATATTGTTAGACTAATTAACTAAACTCTTTAATCATGAAAAAAACTATGCAAGTTTTGGGTCAGCTATTGCTGTGCTCAAGCCTCATTTTCCTTTGTGAAGATGTACAATCTCAATTAGACATTTCGGTGAGCTCTACTCCAGTACTATGTAATGGAGACCTATCGGAAGTAACCATTTCTGTAAGTGGCGGAACAGCCCCTTATTCCGGTATTGGAACAGTAAGCTCAAGTGATGTTGCCTTAATTATTACAGGTGTCATTGACGGTCCGCTTTCAGGTGGTGTTCCAAAAGCTGTAGAATTATATGCTTTATCTGACATTGGTGATTTAAGTGAATACGGTCTTGGTTCGGCCAATAATGGTGGTGGAACTGATGGACAAGAATTCACCTTTCCTTCTGTTTCCGTAAATCAGGGTGAATATATCTACGTGA
>QOQC01000026.1 GCA_003331365.1 Flavobacteriales bacterium
TACTCAAAAATAAGAAGAGCTAATGGATCGCAATACGATTACAGGTTTAGTTTTAATTGGATTGATTCTCACTGTATTTTCAATCATAAACAGACCTACCGAAGAGGATATACAAAAAAGACAGGATGAGCTTGCTAAAAAAGAACAAGTAAAAATAGATTCAAAAAATGTCCCTACTCAAGATACGCTGAATCAGGATACATTGACATCGAACCCAAATGTCATTGAAGAGGTCAATTCAGAAGCAGTATTAGATTCCGCAGTTGTAATCAAGGCTCCTATTGTCAAGGAAAGCGTAATCATTAAAGAAACAGATAAATTTATTGTTCATTTCACAAATATCGGAGGCCAAATCCAGGCGTTATATTTAAAAGAATATAAAAGCTACAATGACTATAAAGCAAATAAGAACAATGCACTTTGTTTATTCAAAAAGGGTGATCAAAATACCTCATTTATTTTTTATGACGGAGATACTCGCGTAAATACTGCCAAATGGGATTTTGAATTTGACAATTCAAAGGCAAAAGAAATTTCATTCAGCTATAATTACAATGAAGGAAAAGTCGTACAAACCTATACTTTAAAAAATGATTCGTATAATATCGATTACAAAGTTGAATTTGTAAAACTTGACAATATATCAAAAGACAATATTCAGATGAAGTGGAAAACTTCATTTTTGCAAACTGAAAAACTATTATCCGAACAGCGCAGAGTATCTACGATTTGTTATAATGAGAAAGAGGAAGGATTTGATTATTTGAGTGAAACATCTGATGATGATTCAGATATTGAAAATGACATTACCTGGATTGCATATAAACAGTCCTACTTTTCCTCGATTATTCAACCTAAGCAAGCTTTTAATAAAAATAAAAGTAAAATGACGGTGAGAACTTATGATGAAGGGCATCGTCTAGAAAATACGCACATCAAGGATTTTGAATCTGTTTTAAGCCTTAACCTTGATCAAAATTCAAATAATACTGTAAGCTTTAAGTGGTTCTTTGGTCCAAATGATTATGAAGTGTTAGAGCGGGCTAATCCAGAATATACAGAAATACTGAATTTTGGATGGGGACTTTTCAGGTGGATAAATATTTATGCCGTACAGCCTATTTTTAATTTCTTACTAAGTATAGGTTTAAGTATTGGAATAGCGATTTTAATACTGACACTTATAATTAAAACACTATTGATGCCTGTGCAATGGAAAATGTTTGTTTCTTCGGTGAAAATGAAAATTCTTAAACCCAAAACAGAAGCCATTAACGAAAAATATCCTAATAAAGAGGATGCCATGAAAAAACAAATGGATATGATGAATCTATATAAGGAGTCTGGAGCCAGCCCCTTATCTGGATGTCTTCCTATGCTGATACAAATGCCCATTTTATTGGCCGTATTTAGGTTTTTTCCTGCCTCTTTCGAGCTGAGACAGCAATCCTTCTTATGGGCAGATGATTTGTCATCTTTTGATTCTATTTTGGACTTGGGATTTAACATTCCGCTTTATGGTGATCATGTCAGTTTATTTACACTTTTGATGGCTGGAACAACATTGGCATATACTTTTATGAATAGCGGAAACATGCAACAACCTACTCAGCCAGGCATGCCCAACATGAAAGTTTTGATGTATATTTTCCCGGTGATGATGATTTTCTTCTTCAATAATTATTCTTCGGGCTTGAGTTATTATTATTTTATTTCAACCCTTTGCTCTATTTTAATTATGTTTTTAATCAAGAAGTTTTTTGTAGATGAGGAAAAATTGAAATTAAAAATGGAAGCTAAAGTTGATTCCAGCAAAAACGGCAAGCAAAAGAAAAAATCGCGTTTCCAGGAAAAACTTGAAGAAATGCAAAGGAAGCAGCAAGAAGCATTAAAAAACAGAAAAAAATAAAAGATGAAATTTTTTATCGATACCGCGAATTTAGACGAAATAAAAGAAGCATATAGCTTGGGGATATTAGATGGTGTAACTACCAACCCTTCGCTTATGGCTAAAGAAGGCATTACAGGAGCTGAAAACATTACTAACCACTACAAAGCCATTTGTGAAATTGTAGATGGTGATGTGAGCGCAGAAGTCATCAGTACTGATTTTGATGGTATTATCGCTGAAGGAGAGGCACTTGCCAAGCTTCATTCAAATATTGTGGTGAAAGTTCCAATGATTCCTGAAGGCATTAAAGCGATTCGATACTTCTCTCAAAAGGGCATTAAAACGAACTGTACTTTGGTGTTTTCCGCAGGTCAGGCATTATTGGCTGCAAAAGCTGGAGCAACATACATTTCTCCATTCTTGGGTCGATTGGATGATGTATCTACAAATGGATTGGATTTAATCGCTCAAATTAGACTGATCTATGATAATTATGCATTTGACACTGAAATTCTTGCAGCTTCGGTAAGACACCCAATGCACATTATAAATTGTGCTGAGCTTGGTGCGGATATCATGACTGGACCATTGAAGGCCATTAAGGCTTTAGCAAATCATCCACTTACCGATATTGGTCTTAAGAAATTTCTTGAAGATTACGCCAAAGGAAATCAATAATGCTTTCCAAGGAAGATCGAAGTCAATTAAATCATGAATTTTGGGGAGAATTCAAAAAATTAATGAGAGGTCATTCCTCATCCTTAAATACTAAAGTCAATTGGCTCAATTATCCTACACATCTTAAACATACTTATTTGAGGTTAATTTTCGATAATAGAGAGGCATCGTTATGTTTTGATGTTCAGTTTCGAGATGATGAGATTAGGGCTTTATTTTGGGATCAATTATTGGAATTGAAGACTTTACTTGAAAAGTCAATGCTCTTTAAAACACAATGGTTACAGCACCATAAAACTAAAGAGGGCCTAATCATTAGTCGATTAAAATGGGAAACAAATGAATTTCTTATTACCAATAAAAAAGATTGGAAA
The DNA here is from genome assembly GCA_003331365.1 of Flavobacteriales bacterium. Taxonomy (GTDB): domain Bacteria; phylum Bacteroidota; class Bacteroidia; order Flavobacteriales_D; family Crocinitomicaceae; genus UBA952. The sequence continues at coordinate 2,944 of QOQC01000026.1, forward strand.
AAGGCCCAGTATTTCTTTAAATCTAGACTACTCGAATTCGATGTATTTTATCAAGAGTATAAGGATGTATTAATTAACTTGATTAAATGATAAATTTGTAACATGAAAGCAATCATAAATTTATTTTTCTTTACACTTTTCTTCTCATCGTTTTGGTCACAAACAACTGTTTTTGAAACTGGATTTGATAATGGAATTCCATCAAGTATGTCGCTTGTAAATAATGACTTAAATATTCCAAATGATGCTGTCTCGGAATACACTGCTGCGTGGATATGTGTTTCAGACCCTGAAAATCAATCTGATAGCGTTGCCGCATCTACATCATGGTTCAACCCAATAGACACAGCAGATCGTTGGCTCATTACCCCTGCCCTAGCACTCGGTTCATATGGTAATGCCGTAAAATGGAACGCAAAATCACAAGATGCTTCTTTTCCAGATGATTATTATGTTCTGGTATCCACAAGCGGTACTGGTTTATCAAACTTTACCGATACAATAGGCTATATTCAACAAGAAAATTTTGAATGGATAGAGAGATCGGTTAACCTGAGCGAACTAGGTTATGATGACCAAACCATTCATATAGCATTTGTACTTCGTACGTATGATGGTTTCAAACTCTATCTTGATGACATCATGGTAACTAAGGAAGATGATGCTTCAATCTATGAAAATAGTGTTGATGATATTGTCATCTACCCAAATCCTTGCCAAGATATACTTCATATTCAATCAGAAGCATTTACAGAACAAGTATTAATTCTTGATTTGTCCGGAAAATTAGTTTTGAAGAGCGCATCAAATGTCATAAATGTTGAATCCTTACAAAAGGGCAGTTATATGGTTCGAGTATTTACAAATGGACGCATAATAAATCAATCTGTATATATCCGATAAGTTGATTGTTGAGAAAATTCAAAAATTAGTAAAAGCACAATTTGATACTCTTGAGGGTAGCCATGACTGGTTTCATATCGAACGTGTACTTAAAATGAGTCTTCATATTCATGAGGCAGAAGGAGGAAACAAGGAAGTTATTCAGCTTGCAGCACTTCTTCATGACATATCAGATCACAAATACAATGGTGGCGATTTTGACAAAGGAAAAGATATTGCTTATCAAATGATCATTGATCAAGGAGGTGATGAAACAATTGCACATTCAGTATCTGAAATCATTCCGAAAATCTCCTTTAAAGGGTCATTAGTTGAGGACTCTGATATTTGCTTGGAAGGCAGAATTGTACGAGATGCTGATCGTCTTGATGCTATCGGTGCAATCGGAATTGCCAGAGCCTTTGCTTATGGAGGAAGTAAAGGCAGGCCTTTATTTAATCCAGATGTTAAGCCGTCAGACCACAAGAGTAAAGAAGAATATTTAAATTCAAAGTCACACACCATAAATCATTTTTATGAAAAGCTATTGATTTTAAAAGATCGACTTCATACAAGTTCTGCCAAATCAATTGCCGTCAAACGGCAGAAACTCATGCTTGACTTCTTAGAAGCTTTTTATGCTGAATGGAATGTAGACATTAAAGATTGATACTACCCCCTATTTCCTTTTTGAGCTTATTTTTCTCGGTCTTTATCCAATTCTTTAGTTTTTCCACTTCAATTGGATCACCAGTAATTTCTTGATGACTTTCTGCAGCTTTCAGCTTTGTAATTCTTTTTAATAATTGAGTATTGGAATCAGAATAATATGATTTAATAAAGTGCGACCATACAAAATCAATGGCTTGTTCATTCGGATGCACCAAATCCCTTTTATAGAATCGATAATCTCTTAAGGCGTCAATGAGAATTTCATATGCTGGAAAATAAGTCACAGGGAAATTTTCCTTAAGCTTATCAATAAGAAGAAAAAGTCTGGATTTGCTCTGATTATTATTGATTAACCCATCCTTTACGTGTCTTACTGGACTCACTGTAAAAACAACATTTATAGAAGGATTGAATTGAAAGAGATTCTTCAGAAATTCTTCCCAATGGTCATACATTTCATCAATAGATATCAATTCTTTATCGAATAAACTTTGATTCTGTTTGTGACAATTAGACACAATAAAATTGGAACTTTTGTGGCGATAACCCATCGCTGTACCGAAGGTGACAAACATCCAACTTGAACCCTTTAGCTGATCTTTAATTAAATTCTGATGCTCTTTGATTTTGAGCTGATGCGCTTCTTTGGTCGATGAAAAAAACACATGAGCAGAATCCCAATCATAAACCCTTTTATTGTGGACAAGTAGCTCCGACCTTTGATTTCCTAAAATCGAGTTATTCAATAAGCGTGCTAATGGAATAGGATGAAATATGGTTCCAAATGGATTGGAAATCGAATCCATTCCCTGGTTAACGGACCTCTCCCCTATTTCTGCCGAAAAACAGCTACCCAAAAAACACAATTTATCAGAAAAATCAATCTTATTATCTGATGGAATTACCGGGACGGAGAGTTGAAATTCCATGATTATTTCATTAATGATTTTGCCGTTTCAAGCGCAGATTCAGTAATATTTTCACCACTCATTAACCTGGCTATTTCATTTACACGACTATCATCTGAAAGTTCTTCAACACGAGTAAAGGTTTTATTTTTAATTACCTCCTTTTGTACCATTAAATGATGTTCAGCCTTTGAGGCCACTTGAGGCAAATGAGAAATCACAAGTAATTGTGTTGTCTTACCCATATTCTTTAAAAGTGATCCAATTTTTTGCGCCACATCTCCCGAAACGCCTGAATCAATTTCATCGAATAAAATGGTAGGCATATTCCTGGACTCTGAGATTAATTTTAATAGAGCAAGCATAAATCTAGAAAGTTCACCTCCGCTAGCGGCCTTCTCGATTTCAATTTGAGGATGTCCTAAATTTGCTGAAAAAAGTAAATTTAAAGTTGTAAACCCGGTTTCAGTCAGGTCTCCTTTATCCATATCAAAATATATATCTGTATGAGGTAGTTTTAATTCCTTGAGCTCATCTATGATATTCTTGGTGATTTCTTTACGTGATTTTGTGCGCATTAAATGTATGGATTCAGCTTGTCCTAACACCCTTGATTCGGCATCCTTCAAGCTCTCTTCCATCTGTTTTATTTTAGAATCCAAATCAATTAAATCAAGAGAAGAATGGCCCAAACGTTCTTTGATCTCAATTAATTCTTTTTGAGAACCAACATTGTGCTTTTGAAGCATCCTATTGTATTCATCTAATTGTTCTAAAAGTTCTGATTTACGCTCTGGATCATCATTAATGGATTCAATAATGAACTCAGAATCATTTGAAATTTCCTTGAGTTCAATAGAAATTTGATTTAATCGCGAAATAAGTTCTTCTATTTCAGTCGCAGGATTATCTAATTTATTGAGTTGTTTCAGAATATCTTTCATATTTGAATAAGCGCCTTGCTCATCATTGAATGCTCTAACCCTATATAAACCCTCTTTAATTTCATCTGCATTTTCAAGCTTAAATAACTCATTTTCTATGCTCGAATAATTTCTTTGATCTAATTGAAGATTATTAAGCTCTTCATATAAGAACTGGTTATAATCTTTGTCTTTAGACATTTTGTTAAAATCATTCATCAATCTACTTAAGGATTCTTTCTGGAGTAGCATTTTATGATACAGTGCACCAAAGGCTTGAACTTTATCAGTAATTCCAGATAATGAATCAAAGAGCTCCAATTGTGTTTGCTTTGATTTTAGCTCGTATGTATTGTACTGTGAATGAATCAGAAGCTTATTCTGGGTAAACTCTTTTAAAATCGATAAAGCTACTGGCGTATCATTTATAAAGGCTCTAGATTTTCCATCCTTCACCAGCTCACGTCTGAGAATTGTAGTTTCCTCTATATCAAGCTGATGCTTTTCAAAAAACGAGTGATCCAAATGATTATTTCCTAAATGAAGCTCCACAATTGCTTTTTTAGCATGGCTACCAATAACTGAGGTATTGGCGCGTTCACCCATCATGAGAGAAAATGCATTTAGGAGAATTGATTTACCAGATCCCGTTTCACCTGTAACAATTGTAAATCCTTTTTTTAAATCAAGCTCTAAATGCTCAATTAACGCAAAATTTGAAATGCGCAGTTTACTAATCATAGATTTAATTCAATATTTCCTGAAATTTAGAGCTGTTGCCAGGATCAAGTCGTTTTAATAGATTCACAAAATCTGTTTTCTCTTTCAGGTCTGAATCAGACAATAGACTCTTTAATTCAGCTGTTTTACAGTACACAAAATTGATAATATTCACCGTATTGGGACGTGTTTGAACAACAGGCTTAAGCTTTAACAAGGCCTTATAAATTTCCTTTACCCCTTTATCCTTATCATCATATAGCTGGTCCATTCCTTTTCGGTGATAAACATAATTACAATCTCTCAAGGGTTGAAAAAGTTGTTGAAGAACATTGTCTACTAACCAAAAACGATTTCTTTTACCCGTTTCACTCGCCTTCCATCCCGGTGCACCCGAAGTTTGCGCATTCACAACGATTTGTTGAGCTTCTACAAAGTATGGCGTACCTGCATTAGGTGCGAAAGAATCATAATCCATTCCAATTACGAAATAAGCATAAAATGCAAGGATAGAGGATAGATTGTCTCGAAACGAGTTCTTCGTATAATACAACGCTGTATTTCGCGAAAACCCAAAGACAATATCATTATCTTGAAAATTGAATAGAAGTGAGTTGTAGCTAGAATTAAATGCAGGCCTGCTAGATAACACTTGTAAAGATCCACTGAATGTACCCTGGCTTGGTATATTATTAATTTGAAGCTGCAAGTTACAATTGATTCGCTCTTCAATTTTGAACTTATCTTTCGTCCATTGCGTCGTATTCATAAAGTCAAAAATAACCTCCTCCAATTGTTTAAGCGCTTCTTGTTCCGTTGTGGTAACCTCAAGCTTGGCATCTGTAATAATAGAAATTTGACAATTCAATTCCTGCGCATTCAAAGTGCCGAGCTTCATTAAAAATAAACCGAAAAAAAGTTTTCTAAGCATCAAATGTTGAAATTATATTTATGAGCTCTATTCCTATATTTAATTTAGATTGTAAAGGGAGTTCTGTTTTATTTCTGTTCTTATCGAAGATAGTAACTTTATTCAAATCTCCTCCAAATGTAGCCCCCTCGTCTTGAGTAGAATTAAGTACAATCATGTCCAAATTTTTACGTTCTAATTTGCTTAACGCATTTTCTTCTTCATTATTGGTTTCAAGTGCAAATCCTATCACTTTTTGTTGGTTACTTCTATTATTCGAAGCCCAGCTTAGAATATCAGGATTTTTAACCAAAGAAAAATTCATCTCCCCGTCATTCTTTTTGATTTTAATTTCGCTTGATTCAGCTGGTCTGTAATCTGCTACCGCTGCCGAAAAGATACCATAGTTAGATTTATCCCAAAGCTCCTGAACTTTATGAAGCATATCATTTGCACTTACCACATCAAATCTTCTTAGGTTTGGATGAATAAGCTCTTGCTTTGTAGGTCCAGTGATCAAATCAACGGAATATCCTTTAGAAAGTGCTGCTTTCGCTATAGAAAAACCCATTTTACCAGAAGAATGATTTCCCAAATATCGAACAGGGTCCATATGTTCGTATGTTGGACCCGCAGTAATTAATATTTTCCCTTCACATTGAGTATCTGACTTAAAAAATGCTTCTAAATAACTTGCAATTGTTTCAGGCTCCGAAAGTCTACCTTCTCCAAACAATCCACTGGCAAGTTCACCGCTTTCCGCTGGAATAATACCTACCCCATCCCTTTTTAGTAATTCAAAATTCCTAAGTAGACTGGGGTGTTTATACATGTCTAAATCCATTGCAGGAGCAACAATGGTTTTATTTTTCATGGAAAAATAGGTGGCTAGTAGTAAATTATCGCATAATCCATTTGCCATTTTACCTATGGTATTCATAGTCGCAGGAGCGATTAAAAACACATTCGCCCATTTGGCATAATCTACATGATTATTCCATTTACCAGAAGATTTATCCCAAAACTCAATGGAAACCTCGTTTTCCGAAAGTGTGGATACAACTAGAGGGCTTATAAAATCACAAGAGGCAGGAGTCATTATGCATTTGACTTCTGCCTCTTTTTTCTTTAATATTCTTATGAGGTAAGCAATTTTGTACGCTGCAATACCTCCGGTTATTCCGAGAAGGATGCGCTTGCCGTACATTTATTCACTTGCCTCTTCCGGGTCTCTTAAGTAAATTTTATCATCCAAAAGCTCTTGTGTTGCAATTGCCGTTGGCTTTGGAAGACCTTCATAGTGTTTAGAGATTTCGATTTGCTCTCTATTTTCAAAAATTTCCTCCAAATTATCTGTCGAACTTGCAAATTCTTGAAGCTTTGAAGTTAATTCTTCCTTGATTTCTACGCTTATTTGATTTGACCGTTTTGAAACAGCCACGATGGATTCATAGATGTTTCCTGTTTTTTCCTCGATTTGAACGGTGTCTCGAGTAATTGTTGTCTTTTCTGCAACTACATTTTTATAACTCATAGTCAAAATTTATTCTTTGGTTTCCAAACGAATTATATACGTATTCAGCTCTTTACGATATTTTGAATCCTTGAAAACGGCTTCAAAGTTACGCATTCTTTCATAAGTATCCTCAATTCTCTGTGATTTTTTACTTTCAACACTGTTCATTGCAAGGAAATAGGAGTTTTTAACCATCAGGTAATATACCTCTTCAGTGTAGACTGATCCTGGATATTTTTCAAGAAATATAGATGCTGATGAGACCGCTGCTCGGTATTTTTCTGTTTTAGCGTACAAGGTTACATGGGTATAATCCTTAGTTTCAAGCTTAAATCTCAGTCGATCTATGATTTGATTACAAGAATCTAAATACTTCGTATTTGGATATCTATCAATAAAAAGCTGGACGCTATTTATGGCTTCATTGGTTTCAGTTTGATCTAACGACGCCTGAGGAGAATTGTTTACATTGCACAGTGCAGCTAAAAACATAACGTCTTCATTTTTATTTGAATACGGAAAGCGCTGTACATAAGAGCTTAAATAATAAGCTGCCATGTAATAATCTTCACTGTTATAATAGCTCTGTCCCAATCTATAATAGGCCAACTCTCCCTCACCTGATTTTGGTGAGTGCTGATAAATTTGCTCATAAAGTACAATTGAACGAAGGTACTCGGCCTCATCATAGAGGGAATTGGCCAAGTCAAACTTTTCTGCATAATTATCACCTTTAACTATCCGGTTGTAATTTGAGCATGAAGCAAAAATCAAACAAACAAAAGCTCCTATATATATCCAATTTTCACGCATCTATCTAACTCTTATACTTTGCCCTATTTGAAGAACTGTTGTTGAACGAATTCCATTTAATGAGCACAATCGATTCACACTCGTTTTATATTTACGAGAAATACCAGACAAAGTATCACCTGATCTCACTCTGTAATATTTTTTCTCAACATATTGCTTTTTACCTTGTGAATTTGTTTTCCACTGACTCGATGGAGTGACACCTGGTCTAAATAAGGTTTTATGCAGAAATAAATTCGGGCTCTTTAATTCTTTCTTTTTGAAATCAATTACTTCCTCAGGGTTTATGGTATTGTCATAAAAGCGAACCTCAAAATGTAAATGAGAGCCAAAGGAATGACCCGTATTGCCACCTAGACCTATGACATCTCCTGACTTTATTTTTTGTCCGGAAAAAGTCAATAATTTACTTAAATGTGCATAATAGGTTTCCAATCCGTTATAATGTCTTACAATAACCAAATTACCATATCCTCCTGAATTTGACTCCGCATACCTTACAATTCCATCCCAAGCACAAACTACTGTGTCTCCTGTTTCAAGATCAATGTCAATTCCATTGTGAAATTTTCCATTTCGGTATTTGTATCGCGAAGTCACTACCCCATTAAAAGGCATTGTGAAGCCACCAAATTCTTCTGACTCGGCACACAACCATACCGTATCCTTTAACTTGGTTAAATCATTATTTCTAGTGTAACAATCGTGCGTATTCCATGACAATAAATGCGATCCCATTTCTTCTGAATTCATTATACTATGAATTCTTGGGTTCAAGACACCATCAAATTCCTTGTCTTCGATCAGCTGCCATGATTGGTCTGAATAAATGACAACCTTACCAATATCCAGTTCCGCAGTATCAAGAACAATCTGAGATTGTACAAAATTGATTACGAAAAGAAATATTACACCTATGAATAATTTCATATCTAATTTTCAACGAGCAAAATTAACAATAATGACCGGAAATTATTCGACATCGATGATTTTCAGATTATAAAAAACTTCTTCATTTGGCCCTACTAAATCAAGATACCCATTGTCGCCATAAGCCATATTGGGTTCGAGAATCAAAAATAATTGCTGCCCTTTCTTTGCTTTTTTTAACACTTGCTGTAATCCTTTTGGGTAGTTTTTTTGACCTGGAGTATATGTTAAAGGGAAATTTGAAGCATACGTATTAAAAATATTCGCCTTATTTTTTGTTGAGGCAATCATGTGGAATTTTATTTTGCGTTTACTTGTTTCTTTATTTTCTCCTGACCTCAATTCCCAGTACTTGATACCTCTTTCTTCAAAATCGGCACTAACCAAACCATGGATTTTAATAAATAGCCAATTATCTGTATTCGGAGGAATAACTGTTCCAAGTCCTTTTTTCCCATATGCCAAACGTGACGGAATCTCAATCTTAGCCATGTCACCCACACAAAGCTCGGAAAGAGCTAAATCCCATCCCTTATTTTGCATATTATAACCAACAACAAAGGGTAAGTTTGGCATTTTCATTTTATTATTACCGTCAATGATTTTACCGTCTGGCAAACCCAATCTGTATTCAATTAAAACCAATTCACCATCTCTAAGCTTTTGCCCTTGATGTCGTTCAAGCCAATTAATGCGGACTCCACTTCCTAAGTTAAGCTGATCAACATACTCATAATCATTTTCAGCATCTAAAATACTCGCCTCTATTTCAGACATTAAAGAATCCTCGAATTCAATATTTTGCCTAGATGTATCGATTATTTCACTTCCTTGTATTGAATCCTCAAAGGAATTAGAGGGATTCTTTGTACCTCTGACAGGAGATGTTGTCGCCTTTTCTCGCTCCACCATATCACATGCCCCCATAAGAAATATTAATAAAAATGCATTTAAGAATTTCATCTTTGAAGATTTAAAAGTTCAACATCTACAACCAAAACGGATTGGGGAGGAATATTCTCTGAATTCCCAAGCAAGCCATAAGCCATGTAGCTGGGCATTATTAGCCTGGCATAATCATCAACCCTCATCATTCTTAATGCCTCTTGAAGGCCAGATTCTCGGTCACTTTTCCCTAATATAAATTCATCAGGTACAGAATCAGTTTCATAGCAAACCTTTCCACTCAATAATCCAATTTTTAAATCAACCGACACAAAATCACCCTCTTCGGCGAATGGTTGATCCTCACTACCCTTTTTTACTATTTGATAACGTAAACCTGAATTGGTTTCAGTCATTTGTAGTTCTTTATGATGCTCAAGATAGATTTTGATATCTATTTCTTCTCTATTGTGTACTTCCTGGTTGAAATCAACAGAATGTTCATTTGTCCAGCTCTTATCACTGTCCTTTATGGGTGCTTTTTGATTTGTTCCCTCATTTCTACATGAGTATATCAAACACATTAGTATGACCACAGTAATTCTCATAAAATTTCAGTGTAGTGTTTTAGGAGCTTAGCTTTGGTTTCATCTAGAGACAGTTCACTGTATCCTCCTGCAGCATATTTATGCCCGCCACCATTAAAGTATTTCTTTGCAAACTCATTCACAATATACTTTCCTTTAGAACGAAATGACATTTTCATTTCACCCTCTTCGTTTTCCATCATGAATATGGCCACAGAAATACCTCTTACCGACAGAATAACGTTTACGAGCCCTTCAGTATCACCTTTTTGATAATTAAATCGACTCAACTCCTTCATCGTTAGGGATATCACTCCAATGGGTGCATCTTTAATGATTTCCATTTTCTCAGATACAGCATATCCTCTTAGCTTTAATTGATCACTTGTGTTTTGATCAAATACTTTTTCATGAATTTCAAAAGGAACCACTCCATTCAACATTAGCTTGTGCAATACATCATGAGTCTTTGCTGTGACTGAGGGAAACCTAAAAGAACCTGTATCTGTCATTATCCCTAGATAGATGGCTTCACATGCCTTTAAATTTAAGTTTGATTCAAGTCTGGCCTCTTCAAGAATCTCAAAAAACAATTGAGCTGTAGAACAAACCTCAGGTCTTGAAATGGTCAATTCACAAAAATCACTTGGCTGAGGATGATGGTCTATCATGATTTTAGGCGTATTCAAATCCGTAAAAATTTGAGACATCTCCACTCCCACCCGATACTCATGATTGTAATCCAAACAAAAAGTTAAATCGAAAAAAGAAAGATCCTGATCAAAATCAGCAAAGCAATCGTAATCAACATCATTTAGGAAAGGCATTAGATTAGATGCAGGCATATCCGGAATCAAAATAAATGGGGACTTATTCAGAGATTTTAAAAACTCATAACAAGCAACGGCGCTTCCAATAGCGTCACCGTCAGGTGATTTATGCGTAGTAATAAGTATTTTTTCTGCTTCTTCTAGAAGTTCCTTGAAGGTTTCAATCATGAAACAAAATTACTCTTTCTTTTGCATTTGCGCATCTTCTTCCGGATCTGGAGGGAAAAGTTTAGGAAGCTCTTCTTTCCCTTGAAGACGATCGATCATTTCTTCAAGCTGAGATATCGAAATACTTTTTGCGATAATTTTTTTGTCCTTATCAAGTACAAACACTTTGGGTGTCGAAAAGATATCATAGGTATTTTGATAATTTAAAGAAGCCAAGGTAGTCGTCTGCAATAAATTCATGAGCTTCTCCTGACCGTTCGAATTGTCCTGTGCCTCGTTATACAAATTATCAGTAACCGCTACATTGATAAAGGTCATGTTGTTGTCTCGAATAAATTTTTTCCATTTCTCAAAATCTTCACCTACTGCTTTACCTACAGAAAATATCTCTACATTCCTGTCTTTAAATTTCTCTTGATAAAGGGTTTCGAGCTTAGGTGTCGTTTTTTTACAATGTCCACACTCTGGATCCCAAAAATAAAGTACCGTATATTCAGCATTCAAGGAATAAAAGTCACGCCAGTTTTGATCTGTAGTGTCCCTCAAAATAAGATTTGGAGGGACTGACCCTACCGTTAATTTTATTTTATTTTCAAGGTTGTCACATAAATCCTCGAATTTGTCGTCCGAAACCCAATAGGCTGGTGATTCACCTTGCGCATTTTTTGTGCAATAGTAACGATTCAACATTTCAAGGTAAACCTTGTCCATACCCATAATCTTACTCTTTCCAAAGTTAGAAGTAATCCAACCTACACAATATTCAAACATCCGACTATTAGGAGCCAGTTGGTCACAAAAAGGAAAGGCAAAAGCAATAATCGAATCCCAATGTTGTACCATCATACGATCTCCAAAGTAATACTCGAGTTTATTGTGAAATACAGGGTTATTTACTAAGGCATCATCCGTTAAATCGACATTATCCCAGTAATGCTTTCGGTAATATTTGAAAGTAAAATTTGAATCAATGATATTTCCATTCTCGTCTCTAGGTATTTCTGGAACTTCAATATCCATAGACATTTTTACAATCTTCGACACCAGCTTTCCTTTATGAGTCTCAATGATGTTATCCTGATAATCTTTTACATTCTTGTTAATACTTTCTATGGTTTCGGTAAGCTCTTGATACTTTGGGTCTGCTTTTGACATCGTTGAACGTTGCTTACCCATTTGATTGACTTGAGATTTGTTGCTTCCTATAAATTTGATATACGGAATAAATACTTTGTTTTCTTGAGACTTGATCACTTTCATACTACCTACCAAATCAGGCAGTGAGGTTTGTACTGAAATGTCTTCATTATTGTATATAAACTCAAAGTATTTTTGACCAGGCAATAAAACACCTAAAATCCCAGGAACTTGCTTGCGCCCATCAAATTCTACACGTCCATTCTTTAGCTCAGCTGTATCCGCATAGTAGAGCTTCTTTCCAAAATATTTAATAAGGTGAACTGTTGTATCCTTTTGATTCTCAATCTTAAAGCTTAATGTTTGTGCATCTACAGAAAACACAAATAAGATGGCTAATAATAGAAGTCCTTTTTTCATGGATAATTTTTTGCGTTAATTTAATTCAATTTACCCTCCCGACAAGAATTTTTAATTCCTTTTAACAATTCTTTAACGATTAAGTATTTACCGTTTTATAAATGCGTTTTTTGGTACTCAACCAAATGGATAAAGCAAACACGATAAAGACTAAGATCATTACTAAAAACAGGTATATTGAAAGCGATGAATCAAGCGATATACCATTGGAAATAAATACCTGCTGAAGATAATATTTTGCAGGAATAAATAGCAATAATGAAAGCACGGCCACAACACTAAAAAGACTCATAAAGTACCTTAAAAAAACCTTTATGAGCTGATTCGGCGCATGACCCAATCGAAGTAAGGTTCTTATTTCATAATCATTCTTTGTCATAATGAGCTGCAGATATTGAATCAACACGAGCATTGATAAAAAGACCGCGAGTAAAGAAATGGCAGAAATAATTGTTAGCAATACACCTAATGTACTTTTCAACTTGGCTATGAGGAGCTGAGATTTTTTTGATTCAAATTCATTCTCCTCAAGGTAATTTTCTAATAATCCAAATTGACCATCTTTACTTTTTACAACCAGCTGACTGATGACCTCTTTCTCCTTTTCACCATATTTCTGATTTGCCCAATTCAAAAAATACTCAGGCACCAAAATAGATGAGAGTTCATTTGTAAATCCAACAATCCTTGCATGTATTGTTTCTCTGTAATTTCTTGGACCAATGTTTAAATCAATTTTTAAATCCAGGACCAAGTCATCAGAAAGTTGAGGAATATTGCTTGCAGATAAAAAGTTATTCATCATCATTAAAAAATCCCTAGGCATAATAATGGGCAATGTTTTACTCCCTTCAACCCAACCCCAATGGTCTGTTTTTACATCTAAATAATCTTTATGCACAGATTGAACATATATATTTGAATTAAATGCAGGTATCAAGGGGTCATCTATAGAAAGTACGACATCAAAGGTATTTGAGCGTATAGGATCACAGCTTTCAACGAAATCCATAGAACGAATTTCATTAATTTGTTCGTTGGAATATTCAGGGTTATTCAAGCCTAAAAGGGGGCCAGAAGTAACTTTCTTTTGAATAACAATAGTGTTTTTAGAAAGCATCTCGGAATTTTCTCCATAGCTGTAAATTTTATGTAAGAAATGAAGAGAGGTGAATAAAAAAAAGAGGCCCAAAAAAGTACCAACAAGTGCCAAACCCAGCTGCATTCTATTTTGATATTTGAAAAATAGCTGTCTCATCATAGCTCAAGGATTTTTAGCTTTTCAAAAGTGCATTCTTCTTGAAGAGCCAATAAAATGAAACCGGCATTTTCTTCTTTTAATCTTTTCTCTATGAGCTTGGTACATTTTAAGGTATTCTGTTCGTCTAGATGAGAAAATGGCTCGTCACAAATTAAAAATTCAAATGGCTTCATCAATGCCCTAATAATAGCTACACGCTGTTTTTGACCAAAAGACAGGGTTTTAACAGGCTGCTCCCATTTGTCACTAATATCAAGAACATCAAGCATAATCTTTGCATCCTCAATTTGATAACCTTGCGCTATCTCAGGTAAGAGCAAGATGTTTTCCCTTACACTTAAATTTTCAAAAAGCTGTAAATCTTGAAAGACAGTAGAAATTTTATGCTTTCTAATCTGAGTAAATTCTTCCACCTCAATTTCACTAAGCTTTTTATGGTCAATGAAAATTGTTCCTGTGTAATCCTTTCTTAAACCCAATAAATAGTAAATAAAAGATGTTTTACCCGTTCCACTTATGGCGTGAATCAACACTTTATCATCGTCTTTTATCTCAATAACTTGATTCCATATTGTACTTTTCAGTTTTTGATGCTGAAATACATGGGGACAAAGCTGTTGAAATTTGAAATGCATAAAATCTAAATTAAATATGTTCGATGATTTGCTCCAACATTGTTTTTGATTCGTATGGACTCAGAAGAATTAAATCCTTATATCTTCTCATCCAAGTTTCTTGCCTCTTTGCATAGTTTCTCGAATTTTTTTGAATCATCTCAATGGTATGTTCAAAAGATATGCCATTTTCAAAATATGGAATCCACTCCTTGTAACCCACAGTATTTTTCAATAGTAAGTTTTCTTGAATTGGAAGATTCTTCACTTCTTCAAATAATCCATACTCAATCATCTGTTGAACGCGTTTATTAATTCGATCATATAATTCTGATCTGTTCCATGAAATACCAAAACGGATAAATGGATAAGCAATGGCATTCTTACTTTTCATTCGAATCTTTTCCAAGGTCTCACCTGATATCCGAATAATTTCAAGGGCCCTTAAAACGCGTATTGGATTTTGAATATCAATTTCTTGAAAAGCAATTGGATCAGCATTTTTTAGCTCGAGCAATAACAAATCCATTCCTTTTTGCTTCAATTCCTTATTTAATTCTTGGCGTACCTTTTTGTCACTTGGAGCATCATGCAATCCATCTATAAGGGCATCAACGAACATTCCTGAGCCCCCAGCTACAATGACATGCTCTTTCCCTTGCTTGAATAATGTACTTATTTTATCACGTCCTGCTTTCATGAATGCAGCACTTGTAAAACTCAAATCATGAATTGAATGTGTATTGATAAAGAAATGCTCGACCAAATCTAGCTCTTCTATACTTGGCTTAGCTGTACCAATAGTCAATTCACGATAGAATTGTCTAGAATCCGCGGAAATTATTGGCGCATTAAGTTGTTGAGCCAATGAAAGGGCTAAAGAAGACTTGCCTGAAGCTGTTGGGCCTTGTATTAAAACTATTTTACTCATTAAGTTTCCATGACATATATCGCGAATATATCGATTTTACATAATTTTTAGCAGGACCACGATATGCGCCATATTTGACAGGTGAATTTCTGTAGAATTCGGGAATAGATAAATTCTTGATCATCAGCTCCACATTATCATCCCAAACAAGAGGATTGTATCCTAATTTTTCTGCCAATCGTACTGCATCTTCAACATGTCCTTTCCCAGCATTGTAAGAGGCCAAAGTAAATTTTAATCGCTGCTCTCTGGATTCAATATGCTTCCATTGATTATACAGTTGGTCTATGTAACGCATACCCGCGTCTATCTGTACGGCTGGTGGTGAATCAGGAAAAACCCCGAAGGATGGACCGGTATTTGGCATAAACTGCATCATTCCATAAGCTCCACCAAATCCTCTTGCGTTGGGATTATATCTAGATTCCTGATAGGCTATTGAAGCCAAAAATCTCCAATCCCAATTTCGTTTTAAAGCAGATGCCTTAAAAAGCTCGTCGTATTTTGATAATTCTATATTTAAATTAGTGGTACTGTCAAGCTCCTCTATATGAAAGTTGGTTTCTTCCATATAATCAAAATACTTTTTCCTAAGGAGCTTATATGCCTCTGACTCCAAAAAATCATCTAGGAAATAATCCAGCTTTTCCTTAAGCTTTTCATCTGATTTCCTCAAGCCAAAAGCAATATTTTGACGAACAGATAGTAATGTTGAAATATCAATATTTGGATGACATGCCTGTTCAATTCGAGCTGTATTTTCCATGGCAATAGTGAAATTTATTTCACCCCGAGAAACCATTTCAATTAAATCCTCTGCCACTGGATATCCAGGCATGGATTGCACATTGATATTTTCTCCTATCTCATCTTCTAAATGAAGAATTCGATTCATAAATGAACTCTTATTGCGTATGTATATACTCTTATCTTTTAGCATTGAAATATCACGGATGACACTGTCTTCTGATTTTCTCTGAACGAGAACCTCAAAAGAATGTGTATAAGGAATAGAGAAAGAATGAAGCTTTTTATCCTCCATATGAATGGGCTTATTACATGCAATTACATCTCCATCACCTGCATTGAGTTTCCGAACGAAATCGGCAGGATTGGCCACGTCAATAAGTTGTAATTCCACACCAATATGTCGAGCAAATGAATCTAGAATTTCATATTCAAAACCCAAATATTTGTCTTTATATTCGTAATAAGAGAGGGCACCATTTTCAGTTAAAACAATTAGGGTATCTCTATCCAGTATGGCTTCCAGATCTTTTTTCTTGTTTACCTTTTTAATGGTTTGTTCTTTCACCGCAGTTCCACATCCAAATAGAATTATGCCGAAAATACTTATGGCAATTGTTTTGTTCATCGTGTTTTTTGAGTTCTTACAATATAAAAATTTACGGATATATAAGACATTGGTTTCAAACCGATTAATATTTGTGTTTCTCACAAAAAATCCGTTTATTTGATTAACTAAAACAATAGTTATGGGAGGAGAGCAAAATGAAGTTTATTCAAAAGTTGTAAGAGCCGGAAAGCGAACCTATTTCTTTGATATTAAGGCAACTAAAGGGAATGACTTATATATTACTTTAACGGAAAGTAAAAAGGTGTGGAATGAGGATGGAGAAGGATCCTATCAAAAACATAAGATTTTCCTATACAAAGAGGACTTTGAAAAATTCAAAGATGGCCTCGATGATGTCTTGAATAAAATTGAAGAAATCAAAAACGAAGAATAATTTTTTCTTACTTCTTCGTAATTCAGAAAATACATTTATATTTGCACACGATTTTGGGCGATTAACTCAGTTGGTTCAGAGTGCCTCCCTTACAAGGAGGAAGTCGGGGGTTCGAGTCCCTCATTGCCCACTAAAGAAACCCACTCATTGAGTGGGTTTTTTGCTTCATTGATTCTGATCTACACCAAACTGACACAGATGATGACTTGTATGATGCCAAATCAAAAATATAATTTTATCAGAGCTCATTTTGCCATATATCGGATGATTAATTGTCCCGGACAGCTTACTCAAACCTTTTATTTTTCTCAAGAGCAAGCTTCTTTGTTCTTCAAAATCAAATGATTTATCATTAACCATAATTCTTTTGTCTGTTCTTAAGTTTCTTGGGGTTTTTGAAGGGTCTAATTTGGACACATACCAAAGAAACAATTTCCCAATTGATACTCCAAAGATTTTATACCATTTTGGCAAGGGTATTTCACCTAGATATAAATCAATGAATTTGGAACAATGATGCATCATTTCCGAAACGTTCATTTTCCCCCATATGGCTTGGTCCTCTCTGTTTAGCTTATTGATCTTAACGACCAGCTCCTCTATATATTCAGTTGACTTTTCGTTTGACATTGATTTTAGTTAACAGCATTGAAATCAGCAGATTTCAATTTCATTAATATTGTTTTCCGTATTGCTGGTGATAAGGTTTCAAGATACTCAGGACCAAATAATCCCATAAGCTCATTTCGAAGCTCAGGATATATCGTTGTAATATTATCGATACATTGAAAGGCATATGACCTTGTTCCTGGCTTTTTGTGTATGTCCTTCCAAATTCGGATACACACTTCGAAGAGCCTTCCCTCCTCTTCATCTGCCAGGTTTTTATTGATTACAAGCTTTAATAACTCTCTTTGATGACCAGAATCTTTTCCTTCAATAGCATTGATAATTCTTAAATAATGTGGCCTTAGAATTTCATTTTCACTTTGGGTAAATTTTCCAATTAACCAGGCTGCTCTCCATGAAAAATCGGCATCATTCGAAATTGCCAGATCAAGCATACGTTCAATTCTTTTTTCATCATCAGTTAAAAAATGGCGTATCTCATCTTTAGAGACTTCACTCCAACATCGATTATTTAGAAATTTATTCAATTCACCAGCTGACATAGTCAAATTTAGAAATTCATCTCTACAAAACATTATATTTATATCCAACATGGATTTCATACTCA
>QOQC01000027.1 GCA_003331365.1 Flavobacteriales bacterium
TCACCAACTAAGGCCCTAAAAGGTTCCATAGCAATATTGAAGGAGGCATCCATAATCATTAGCATTCCAGCACCAACAAAAAGAGCAGGTGCTATTGCTGTAAAGATTCCTGCATTCGGCATCAATACCAGTCCTACTGAGGCAGTAATGGCACCGACAAGAAAGTAGGGTTTTCTACGACCCAATCGTCCCCAAGTACGGTCACTGTAATATCCAACAATAGGTTGAACAATTAAACCCATCAATGGCGCAATAATCCAAAACCAAGATAGTTCATGAACATCTGCTCCAAATGTTTGAAGCATTCTACTGGCATTGGCATTCTGAAGAGCAAAACCCATTTGAATACCCAAAAATCCAAAACTCATATTCCAGATTTGCCAAAAGGATAATATTCGTTTCTCAGCTCGCATATAATTTATTGATTAGTGCTGTAAACCTTAAACTCCCATGCATCTAATGATACTTTATTTTTTTTACAACTCATTGAAAATGATTCGTCTGAAAAGAGCTCATTGTAAGTTCCCTTACAATTATCGCATTTGAATTTTACATTTTGCTTTGATTCAGAAAGGTTAAATAATCCAATGACATAGTTGTCTCCCTTGACTCGTTTAAAAAGTAACACATTTGGATTTCCAGTTTCGATGAATTGAGGAAATGCACCAAAATCTCCATTCCATAGTGCTTGATTTTCCTTTTTAAACTTGAACAATGTATTGTAAAACCCATTCTTATTAAATGTTCCCCAATCAATAGAATCTTTTTCAAAAAATTCCAATCTTCGATTGAATGATGATTCTTGACCGTTATATATGAGTGGCATGCCATGTATAGTTGATGAGAGGACAGCAAAGCACTCAGCTCCTTTACCCATTCGTTCATATTCTGTTCCATTCCATGAGTTCTCATCATGATTTGAAGTAAAATGCAATCTGTATGCATTTGAAGCAAACCTCTTTCTCTCTCGATCAAAATAAGATATTATTGAATCAGCATTCATGTGTTTTTTTGCAACCTCATTCATGATGTGATGAAATTCCCATCCATAAGTCATATCAAATGCCAAGTCGTGTAGCTTGTCTCCTTCATCTTCAGCCAACATGAAAACCGGTTTAATTTTGTCCAAGGCTTTTCTTGCATCATTCCAAAAATCAACGGGTACCCAACCAGCAACATCACAACGGTAGCCGTCAATGTCAAATTCTCTTACCCAATATTCCATAGCATCAATCATTGCAGAACGCATATCCATATTGTCGTAATTTAAATCAGACACATCCCACCAATCCGTACCAGGTGGTGGCTGAACTCCTCCAATAGAATCTAGTGAATACCAATCCAAATGACCTTGCTCAATCCAAATATTGTCAGGAGAGGTATGATTTGCCACCCAATCAATAATCAATTTCATTCCCTGCTCATGTGTTAACTGAACAAGTTTTTTAAATGAGCTTTCATTGCCAAAAAAAGGATTGATTTTTTTGTAATCTTTAACTGCATAATAGCTCCCCTTAGAGCCTTTTCGATTGAGCTCTCCTATGGGATGAATTGGCATAAGCCAAATGATATCAATACCCATTTTTTTGAGTCGGGGCAATTCATCATATATAGCTTCAAATGTGCCTTCCGAAGAAAATTGTCTCACATTAAGCTCGTACATTACAGCGTCTTTTGACCATTCAGGCACTTGTTTGTAGCCTTGTGCTTCATAATGAAATGAAGCAATCAAGAATAAAATACTGACAATTAATTTTGCTTTTAGCATGATGTCGTTTTAGTGAAATTAGAAAATTGTCTTGGCTCAAAAGATTATAGAAAAACCTTTTCTATTCTTAATAACCAGGATTTTGAGTAAGATTGGGATTCAATATCAAATCCGATGTTGGAATAGGGTAGAGCTCCAAATGACTTGAAGTTGCAATCCCAATCACATCTCCACCTTTGAATGGCCAAACGTAGTCTCCACTTGTAAATTTTCCAAATCGTATTAGATCTGTACGTCTTGAACCTTCCCACGCCAGTTCTCTAGACCTTTCATCCAAAATATCATCTAAACTCATACTTGACATATTATTGTTTGAATTACCATAAGCTCTTTCACGAAGCATATTGATGAAATTCAATGCTGTTCCCTGGTCTCCATTTCGATAAGCTGATTCCGCTAGCATAAGGTATACATCAGCCAATCTAAACATAGGGAAATCAATATCTACGTGAGCAGATGTTCCATTGTTAGACCCAACATCACCAACAGAGGTCACGTTTTTATATTTTGGATATGCATAACCCTGTGTAAAGGTTCCCAAATTTGTAATTTCAAGTTCCTGTCCATCTCTGTAGAATAGAAATCTCGAATCTTCGGTAGTATCGGGAAATTTATTGACAAAAGCAGATGTCGAGCGAAGACCTCCCCATTTACCATTTACGCCATAATCTGCGGCATTCATAGACCCACCTAAAGCTCCACAGACGAGATAAGTCGTTCCACCCCAGGTTTGAGCATACAATCCATCGTAAACTACTGGGAAAATTACCTCGGATGAGTTTTGGTTATCAGCTAAGAACAAGTGTTGATAGTCCATATCCAACTGGAATACCCCAGAGTTGATTACCTGTTCACAATAGTTCCTACAATCATCGTATCTATCTGTGCCAGAATACACTTCAGCGTTCAAATAGATCTTTGCCAAAAGGGTTTTTGCAGCTTCCCTCGTAGCACGACCATAATTCACTGTTCCGGCAGCTGATAGAACATTTGAAAGATCGATAAGCTCCGATTCCACATAATTGAATAAATCCGTTCTTTCAATTCTTTGCGGTTGAAAAGCACCCACGCGATCTTCTTCTGTCACAAATGGAACGTTTCCAAAAAGGTCCATTGCATGGAAATAACTAAGCGAACGGAGGAAGCGTGCCTCGTTTCTGTACATTCGAATCATTTCTTTATCTGAATCACTAAATCCGCGTTCATCGAGTCGCTCATCTCTTGATTGATAAATGAACTCATTACACAATGTAATTTGATAGTAGATGCGATAATACATCCCTTTCACCCATCCATCATCAGCATTCCATTGCATTTTGTTAAGGCTAGGTATTCCTGGGTCATTCCAACCACATACAGCTTCATCTGTCGGAAGCTCTTGAAGATTCCAAAGTACGCGGACATATGCCGAAAACCCTTCGTCAATCCCCGCAATATCAGCCTGACCAGCTGGTCCTTGAAGCCCCGTCATTGATAAGCCAGAATAGAGTTTTGATAAAACATTAATATAGTTGTTGGGGTCACTGTATACCACCTCTGAGTTCAGTCCATATGCCGGACTTTGGTTTAAGTTTTTTGTACACGAATAAAAAGCAAATAAGCTTAAAACTAAAAATGAGCTACTGATAATTTTCATGGTCGTTATTTAGTATGTTAAAATTCAAAATTTAGATTCAAAGAATACATTCTTGGTCTTGGATAAATGTTGTTGTCAATTCCTCCTCCAATTTCTGGATCAAGGCCTTTATAATTAGTTAAAACAAATACATTTTGTATAACAAATGAAACATTCAATCCAATATTGGTTGATTTCAGCTTACCAAAATTGTATCCAATATTCATAAAGTCCATTCGCAAGAAATCTGCCCTCTCCAGATAATGGTCACTCAATAATTGGTTTGTGGTAATCTCCTGTGTTTCATCTTCATAATACAAGGAGCTGATGTTACTCAAGAAGCCTTGCGTACCGTTAACAGATTGAAATGTTCCTGCATTGGAGTGGATGTTGTTGTATATATATCCACCCAATTCTGACCTCATAGAAAGACCTCCAAACCATTTCTTATATGTAAAGTTTAGAGCCATTCCCATGAAAACATCAGGAGCCGCCTGTCCAAAAGGAATTCTGTCATCAATATTAATGACACCATCCTCGTTTCTATCTACAAAAGCATCGAGTTCCGTATATGTGGTTCCATCAGGTGCAGTAGTACCCGCTTGAATAGGAGTGCCATTCGCATCATATTGCTGTTCATACAACAAGAAAGAAAACGTTGGAAACCCGACACGATGAACCTGCACAGTATTCCCAATCCCACCAGAAATCCCACCTAAAAGAATGCCCGCGGAAGTACTATCCGGGATTTGGGTTAGCTTGAGAACTTGATTAATATTGTGCGAAACGTTTGCCGTCATATCTAATCTGAAGTCTTTTTTAGCAACCAACCCTGCATTGATTGAAAATTCGATTCCTTCATTGCGCATACTGCCAACATTGGTCAAAATTTCATTGGTAAAATTGGTTCCAGCCGGCACGGTAACTGTTGCCAATAAATCAGTCGTATTTTTCCTGTAGAGATCCAAACTTCCCGAAACACGATCTTTCAGAATACCAAAATCAAGTCCAATATTATAGCTTTCCGTTTCCTCCCATTTGAGATTGGCATCAAAGCCTCCTGGACGATATACAATGTAAGGAACCCCTCCAAATAGATATTGAGCCGTTGTCGTGCCTTCAAAATAATTAGAAATATAGGCGTAGTCGCCAATTCCATCTTGTTGTCCGGTAACACCATAACCGAATCGGAACTTCAGCATGTTTAACCAGCTTAAATCTTCCATGAATTTTTCCTCCGAAATAATCCATGCAGCGGAAGCTGATGGGAAAAGACCCCATCTTGTTTCTGGACTAAATCTGGAAGAACCATCCATTCGCACTGAGGCATTTAAAACATAACGATCTGCTATGCTATAAATTCCACGTCCATAATAAGACAATAAGACATTCTTCGTGTAAAACGGATTAGCTGCTTCTGGATAAATGATTGAATCTTGTGCGGCGTTGTAAACAGGTAGATTAGGAC
Source organism: Flavobacteriales bacterium (assembly GCA_003331365.1). Taxonomy (GTDB): domain Bacteria; phylum Bacteroidota; class Bacteroidia; order Flavobacteriales_D; family Crocinitomicaceae; genus UBA952. The sequence goes on from QOQC01000027.1 coordinate 4,852, forward strand.
TTTCGGTACTCCAGTCCTGGTAAGAATAACCTGCGGTAATATCTATCAAGTGTTTTGAATTCTTTTCTCCATTATTAAAATTCAAGTAGGACTCAAAAAGCTTATTTTGTTTAGTTGAACGATACTCATTGTAGCTTCCATCTGTAAAATAACCGGATGCAGATGTTGAAGGAACTAGAACGTCACCCGAACCTTGAGATAAATCTGTACCTACATTAATCACAGCTTTAATCATAGGGAAAAAGTGTAATTTGTAGGTAAGCTTGGCATTTGCAATGTATCGCTGTACACGACTCACATCTTCTTTTTGATTCAATAAGCCAACTGGGTTTCTAGCCGATAAGGTATTTGGCTTGTCATTGTTATCTAACCATTCCCAATATCCTCCATAGATTGTAGTGTCTGAATATACGGGTTGTGTTGGGTCAAAATAAGCAGCGCCTAAAGCACCTCGATTCGCAAAAAACGAATTGGTTTGAACGAGTTTTTGATTGACCTCAATATTTAAATGCTTGTCAAATAAAGAAGGATTTATATTCAACGAAAGTGAGTTTCTCATCATCCTGTCTCTTTTCAATAGACCATTATCCATACGATTTCCAAATGACAAACGATAAGGGAAGTTTTTTATGCCTCCAGTCAATGATATATTGTTATCGGCAACAAATGAGCTTCTAAAAACCTCTCTCTGCCAATCTGTACTCGCATCTCCAAGAAGGGCAGATTGTGCATTTGTTCCATTTTGACCTACAACTTCACGAAATTGATCGGCGCTAAGGACATCTGCATATTTAGAAATGGTTGAAATTGAACTTTTCGAGTTTAAGGTAACTTTAAGCTTTTCAGTATCTAGTCCATTACCTTTCTTAGTGGTAATCAAAATTACTCCATTCGCCCCTCTCGATCCATATATAGCAGTAGCAGAGGCGTCTTTAAGAACTACAAAAGAAGCGATATCATTAGGATTGATTAATGAAAGAGGGTTAGCTGCTCCAGCAATTCCTCCATTATCCAAAGGTACTCCGTCAACAACAATCAAAGGATCATTACTTGCGTTTATGGATGTACCACCTCTCAATCTTATGGTACTTCCAGAACCAGGAGCACCGTCATTGGTATTGACTTTAAGTCCCGAGACTTTACCCATAATTAATTGTTCGGGCGTAGCCATTGAACCTTTGACGAAGTTTTTCTCACCTACAACAACAGCTGAGCCTGTGAGGTCCTTACTTCGCATGGTTCCGTATCCAATGACCACGACTTCATCCATGACTTGATCCTTTTTCATTATAAAGTCGAGAATGACTGGCTCTTGAGCCAAAGTAACTTCTTGACTCAAATCTTGGTATTCAAAGAGTTTAGCAGTCACTGTATAGGATCCAGGAGAAACTCCTTTAATGGAAAATAACCCACGATCATCAGTTATAGCCCCTTTTCCGGTACCGTCTATAACCACCTTCACATTAAATAATGCAATACCATCGGTATCTTTTACCATACCTGACAGGCTTGCGTTTTGGGCTACGGACCATCCAATGCATAAAAAGGTGCAAAAGATTAAATTGAAAAGCTTTGCTTTTTTCATAAAATAGGATTTATCGAATGAAACAAATTTAAAATAATTTTAATCGAATTTGACCTTGAAAAGAAATAGTTATCCAACGAAAACGATTGCGAAAGCTATATTTCTGAATATTTTTATTTTTTCTTCAAATAACTTTTTAATAAAAATTGAGAAGGTTGATTCATTTAAATTTTAGTTCGATATTGAGTATATCCTTCTTGAATAAGGCTTTAGATATGAATATCGTATGATCAGACTTTTTAGTTTTGACTTTTCTACCGTTTACTTTGATTTTAACCCTTGAATATCGAGAATCGTGAATCTTAAAGTCAAGAGCATCAAGTGAACTTTCTGTTGAGCTTACCTTTATTTCACATCTATTTTTTTCCCAATATGATCTAATCAGGATTTCTTTATTTTCTGTACTACTTAATTGTAATTTGCGTTTTACTCCATTAGATGAAGCATCGGGAAAATAGTGGATAACCACTTCATCTGGATTATAATAATCTGTATTCATTAAACCTTCGGACATAGGGATAAAAGACTCTCCTCTCACAAAAACGGGAATATTATTCGGTGTGAGCTCATATTTAATCGAATCACCTTTTTGATAGAAATTGTTCGTGTAAAAATCAAACCAATTTCCACTATTTGGCAGCAATATGTTTTTTATTTTTTGATTTGAATGGAAGACAGGAGCAATAAAAAAGTCCTTCCCCCAAAAATAGGCTGAGTCAACCAATTTCATTTCGGGACGGTTGTCTTCAAAAAAAACAGGCCTCATGAGTGGAGTGCCGTCTTCTTCTGCTTTTTTCATCAGTCCTATATTGTAGGGTAGGAGACTATACCTTAGCTTGATGGCCTCTTTGGCTAAAGATTTTGTCTTTTCATCTTTATAAACAGCCTCTGAAGCTACTTCCTCTTGAGCATGAGGTCTGAAAATAGGCTGGAAAACACCATATTGAAGCCATCGCACATATAATTCAGGATCATCATTTGCTCCGGCAAAACCACCTAAATCAGAGTGCATATAAGGAAGACCTTGCATACCCATTTGTAGTGTAATTTCAGGTTGAGAACGTAAGCCGCCCCAAGTCCTATTGACATCACCAGACCAAGGAATCATTCCATATCTTTGAGAACCGGAATAACCTGCTCGCATTAGTATGAATGGGATTTGATCTGGATAGAATTCCTTATAATTATCAGAAATCATTTTGGCCCATTTGTGTCCATAAATATTATGAACCTCTGATGCCATTCCAGTGGCATGAATCATCTCATTTGGATGTACTTCTGGCTCTCCCAAATCTCCCCAAAAACCAGCAACTCCCAATCTTATTAATGAATCATATTTAGACCAAAACCAATTTCGTGCATTTTCATCAAAAACATCAATTAATCCAGTATTTCCAAAATAGAATTCATAGGTGAGAGGTTTTCCAGTTGAATCTTTAGCAATGACATTATATTCTACTGACTCATTCCACATATCAGAGGTAGTTAAAATGAAAGGCTCGGTAATAAGAATGGTCTTTATGCCCTTTTCTTTTAAATCCTTGATCATTTTTACAGGATCCGGAAAAGAATCTTTGTGAAATGAAAGATTTCCCATTGTACCCTTAATGGTTTTTCCGAACCAATATAAGTCAAGAATTACAGCATCCAAAGGAATGGAATCTGTTTCAAAAGCCTTTACTACATTTTCAACTTCTTTTTGAGAATGGTAACCAAATCGACTTGCAAAATTTCCCATGGACCATAAAGGGATTTTTGGTGTGCGACCTGAAATGGAAGTCCAGTTTTTGATCAATTCCCCCCAGTTATTTCCCGCAAATACTTGGTAAACCTTTCGATTACTTACGGTTTCATAAGTTATGGTATTTGTGTTCTCACTATCTAAGTCTAAAAATCCTTTTCCAGCTGCGTCAAAATGGATCCCATAGCATTTTGAAGATATGAATAGTGGCATACAATAGTTCATCAAAGGTGCCTCTGTTTCGTAACCGTAATGCGCTTTGTTATATAATTCAAGTTTATGCCCCCTGCGATTCATTCCGAGGGCCCTAACACCTCCACCGTAGAGGATTTCATCATCATCAATTCCAAAGGATATTGAATAACCTAAATTTTGTTCATTTATGCTATCCTGCTCAAGAATGAGAGAATCCTTAAAGTAATATCGGATATTAAAGGGCATTGAGTCAATAACAACTGTAAGAGTGTTTTTTTCTTTTATATCTGGGTAAAACCTATAAACTCCTTGATGAAATTGTTGGGTGTGTAAGCCAAATGAAGCTTCTTGCCCGATAATGCCGTGTGAATTTCCAATTTTATCTTCATCAGAATGCAAAAAAGCGGTTTGAAGAACATTTTTTGAAAAATATTGAATCTCATACTTACCTTTTGTGGTATTAATAAGGATTTTTGCATTAGAAATTTGATAATCAATGATGCTTTCAATTTGAGTGTTAGCTGAATAACTCAAAAGACAAAACCACAATAGGCTAATTAGTTTTTTCATGATAACCTCAGAATCTGGTATGATTGAAATTCAAATATAAGAAACTAAGTATTAGAAAAAATCTTTGAATAAAATTGAATGAAATACAATTATCAGAAGATTCATTTGTGTGTAAAGCTTAATTATGACTTTATTTCATTTTATAAAATTTCCCGTTGGCCATTTTGTATTTCACTTTGCCTATTTTGAATGTTTGTCCATCCTTCATTGAGGCGAGATTTCTTAGGTCATCCTCCATTGTATGAACACTACCACCTGTAGCATATGCGATATCCAGGTATTTCGTATTAAAAGATTCATTATCTACACCGCAAACAATAATACGTACAGGGATTTGTTTCTCTTTTAAATATTTCAATAGATGCATATCGCAAGGATCCTCCCAGTTATCTGCAATCATCAAAACTTTATTTTTATCCTCAGGAAATTCCTCGATTGCCCTACAAATAGCCTCTAGATTGTTCTCAATGTGATTACCATTTTGCATAGCTTCTATAGCTTTATCTAAGACTTTTTTATAGTTATTTGAACTAATCATCCACATACCTAAAGGATCTTTTTTATTTATTTGATTATTGCTTCTCTCATCGTCATCATTAAAAAACAAAATGTTTTTCATGGATCTAAGTTTTTGATTAGCCTTAATCCATAAAAGTAATTGTGCAGTATATGGAGCCATACTACCGGTGACATCGCATACAACAAGCATATTTTTCCATTTTTCATTCCGATTAAAGACTTTTAAAAGTGTAGAATCTTCAGGCTTTGTTTTACCAGAAAGAATATCTTCAAGAAGTTTATTTTCATCCTGATAAGATGGCATTGGACGATAATGAATCACAAATCCATGAAAATAATTTCCTATACCTCCTGTTTGTTTGACACCAGTTTGCTTTACTACTTTCCAACTTATCATTCTATTGTTAAATGCTTCAGGTAGTATACCAAACAACTCAATGATTCGCTTTCTATTAAGTGCAGAGAAATCTCTACCTTCTGGATAATCAGAATAAACCAAATCAACACCTATTATTGTTTGAAATCTTAGCTTTTCAGCATCCTTTAGGTTCTTTATCCTTGAGCTGCCTGGAGACATATATAGCTTTTGAATTTTATAGGTGAAATCAGTCGGAGTATATTTCGAAACCTCTAAAGTATCTCTTAAGTGAATCCTAAAATTCACATTGACTTGAGAATGATTACTTGAGGTAAATATTAAAAAAGCGAGTAGTAAGAAATTTTTCATTTGTTGAAATAAGAAGTTATGGAATCATAACTAATTGAGTAAGAAAGGTAACATTGTGATAACCTTAGTTAAATTCAAAATCTCTTTTTTAAGTATTTTTAGACAAATTTTTTTCATGATTAGGATATTAACTACCTCACTATTCATTGGTTTTATTTGTTTCGCAGCAGTTGGCCAAAAAAAGAATACTCAAACACTCGAAAACAGTATAAAGGACAAATTGAATTATAGATGCATTGGGCCCTTTAGGGGAGGCCGTTCGGCAGCCGTTACAGGTGTAGAAGGCAAGCCAATGCTTTTCTATATGGGAACAACCGGTGGGGGTGTGTGGAAAACCGAGAATGGTGGAAGTTCTTGGAAAAATATTTCTGACGGATTTTTTGGAGGTTCAATTGGCGCGATCGATGTATCTAAATCCAATCCAAATATCATTTATGTAGGAGGTGGTGAAGTAACAGTTCGAGGAAATGTTTCCCCTGGAACGGGTATGTATAAATCAGTTGACGGAGGACGAAGCTGGAATTCGGTTGGACTTAAAAATTCAAGACATATACCAAGAATCCGTATACATCCAAATAATCCTGATATTGTCTATGCAGCAGTATTAGGGGATTTGTTCAAAGATTCTGAAGAACGAGGCGTCTATAAGTCTGGAGATGGTGGAAAAAGCTGGTCAAAAATATTATTTACAAACGGCAGGTCTGGTGCTGTAGATTTAATATTGGATCCGCAAAACCCTGAGGTCATTTATGCAAGCACTTGGAATGTTCGAAGAACACCGCATGATTTTTCTTCAGGTGGAGAAGGGTCCAGCTTATGGAAATCTAGCGATGGAGGAGCTACTTGGAAATCATTAATTGAAAATAAAGGAATGCCTAAAGGTGATATTGGAATCATTGGGGTTACCATTTCCCCAGTAAACCCTAATCGGATTTGGGCCATTATTGAAAATGAAAATGGTGGTGTGTTTCGCTCCGACGACGGAGGGGATTCCTGGGAGAATATCAATAGTGATCGAAGTCTTAGGCAACGAGCTTGGTACTATTCTAGAATATACGCTGACCCAAATGATGTCAATACGGTATATGTCATGAATGTGTCATATCACAGATCAACGGATGGAGGATATACTTTTAGCTCAAAAAATGCACCACATGGAGACCATCATGATTTGTGGATAGCACCAGAAGATTCTGACCGAATGGTGATTGCTGATGATGGTGGAGCTCAAGTTTCTTATGATGGTGGGGAGAGTTGGTCCACTTATTTAAATCAACCTACAGCTCAATTTTACAGAGTAACTACTGATGACCATTTTCCTTACAGAATATACGGTGCTCAACAAGACAATTCAACTATTCGCATATCAAGCAGATCTGGACGAGGTATGATTACTCGAGATGATTGGGAGTCTACAGCTGGTGGTGAAAGTGCTCATTTAGCTCCCGATCCAAAGGATAATGAGATTGTTTATGGCGGCAGCTATGGTGGTTTTTTAACGAGATATAATCATAATAATGAGATGAACCGAGCCATTAATGTTTGGCCTGATAATCCTATTGGGTATGGAGCTGAAGGAATGAAATATCGATTTCAATGGAATTTCCCTGTATTTTTCTCACCTCATGATGATAATAAACTTTATACCTGTTCTCAGTATCTACATGTTTCTGAAGACGGTGGAGGAAGTTGGGAAATCATTTCTTCTGATTTAACCAAGAGTGATTCAAGTAAACTGGTTTCATCGGGAGGGCCAATTACTAAGGATAATACAGGGGTAGAATATTATGCCACCATTTTTTCTGCAGTGGAGTCACCTTATGAAAAAGATTTGCTTTGGTGTGGTAGTGATGACGGTCTTATTCACGTATCTAAAAATGCCGGTTCGTCATGGGAAAATGTGACGCCTAAAAAATTGCCTGAATGGTCCTTAATCAATAGTATTGAGGTGGATCCGTTTAGAAAAGGAGGATTATATGTAGCAGCAACTTCTTACAAAAGTGGAGATTACGCACCCTATTTGTATCATACTAGTGATTATGGTAAAACCTGGAAATTGATAACGAAAGGTATAAATGAAGAACATTTTACAAGGGTTATTCGAGCAGACCTAAATATTGATGGATTATTGTATTGTGGAACAGAGTTTGGAATGTATATCAGTAAAGATAATGGTGCATCTTGGCAATCATTCCAACTGAATTTACCTGAAGTTCCAATTACAGATATTACATTAAAAGACAACGATTTAATTGTAGCCACTCAGGGTAGAAGCTTTTGGATTTTGGACGACCTGAATTTAATTTGGGATCTTGTTTCTAATGATTTAACATCCAATGAAATGCATTTATTCAGTGTTCATCCAAGTGTTGGTTTCGGGGGAAGTGACCGAACAAGCGACTTAAATGGCACAAATCATCCTGACGGTATTCGGATTTATTTTAACATTCCTGAAGATATTGAGGATAAAAGTAAATTCACATTAAAATTCATGAATGACAAAGCAGAAATTATTAGAAGCTTTTCTACCAACGCCGAAAAAGATGAAAATAAGCTGAATATAGAAAAAGGATTAAATCATTTTAATTGGAACATGAGATATCCCAAAGCGGATAAGTTTGATGGATTATTAATGTGGTGGGGGACATTACAAGGGCCAAAATCCCCACCGGGTGATTACACTGTAAGGCTAATCAGTGAAAATGACAGTGCAGAGATAAACTTTAAAATATTACAAGACCCAAGAATGGAGGGCAGTGTAGAGGATCGCATTGCACAATTTAATTTTTTATTAGACATACGAAATAAACTCGATGAAACTCATGATGCAATAAGAAATATGAGAAATATTAAATCCCAAATAAAAGCTTTGAATAATCGATTAAATAAGGATGAATTTGAAGAAGTGATTGAAGAAGGGAAAAGATTAGATTCATTAATGCTTGAAATTGAAAAAGTGCTATATCAAACCAAATTAAAAAGCAATCAAGATATGCTCAACTATCCAATAAGGCTCAACAACAAGCTCGCGCATGTAGCTTCACTAGCAAATATGGGTTTATATAAGCCAACCCAACAAATGCTGCAGGTAAAAGAACATATTACGAAAAAAATTGATGCAGAGTTGATTAAATGGGGGCAAATAAAAGAAAACGACCTTTTGAAATACAATGAACTGCTAAGAGTGAGGAAAGTTAATTTTGTTGACGTCAAAGAATAATTACAAGCGAACGTAAATATCTAGAGCATCTTTGGATATACATTATCTCGAAGGAAGTCTTTTTCTTGAATTTCTAAAAACGGAGTTTTGGGCTTGAGATCCCGAATCAGTTTTATAATTCTTAGCTGCTGTTTGTTGGACTTCAGATGTTGTGTTCTGTGGCTCTGTAATTGTTGTTTGTTTTGACGATGTGGCCTCCTTCGTACAGGAGGCAACCAAAACAGCAGAAATAGCAATAGGAATGAGAAATGAGTTTTTCATGGCAATTGAGTTTAGGGTGATTACTAAAAGGACGTAATTTTTTTAATTCGGTTGTGTGTTTTTTCTTTTAATTTGATTCTTTTCGTGAAGAAATGCTCTATTATAGATTGTGATTTATAATTTTAAATAAATTAGAACATACATACATTACGAAGTAGTAAACTTAAATTCAGCATGATAAAAATTTAAGAGTTTAAGTAACGTATATTTGAAATACACTTATGACTTAAAAATTTTTAATTAATTATGATATAAAATGAATGAATTACTCATAGCACTTATAGGTATAAATATTATTCTTTCAGTTTACCTTATTCTGAATCTGAGAGCTCAGAACAACGAGGGTTTAAAAGAAAAGATAAGGGATTTATTGTCTAAAGAACTAAAAGAAAATCGAACTGAATTAACTTCATCTTTAAGAGACAATAGAGAAGAAATGTCAAAGGGTATTGATAACCTGACTGCCAAACTAGAAGAGAAGCTCACCACAATTGCCGAAACTATAAAATCAAATGCTAAAGAAGATCGAGAGCAGCTGTCTCAATCATTAAAAGACTTTAATGAGTTGCACAAGCAGAAATTCAATGACATGACGTTAAAGCAAGAAAAATTGATAGAAACAACTAATGAGCGCTTAGAAAAAATGCGAGAAACTGTTGATGAAAAACTCCATAAAACACTTGAAGAAAGACTCGGTCGTTCATTTAAACTTGTAAGTGAGCGATTAGAGGCGGTTCAAAAAGGATTGGGTGAAATGCAAAACTTAGCGAGTGGAGTAGGTGACTTGAAAAAAGTTTTATCAAATGTAAAAACTAGAGGTGTTTTAGGTGAAATTCAATTGGGTAATATTTTGGAACAAATTATGGCGCCTGAGCAGTACGATCAAAATGTAAAAACAAAATCTGGATCAGATGCCCACGTAGAATTTGCAATCAAACTTCCTGGAAAAGATGTGTCCGGAAAGGAGGTATACCTTCCGATTGATGCAAAGTTCCCTCAGGAAGACTTCGTTCGCCTTCAAGGAGCTTACGATGTTGGAGACCCTGTAGCTGTCGAAAAGGCAAATAAAGATTTAATGCGTTCTATCAAGAATTTCGCGAAGGACATTCACGAAAAATATATTGATCCACCGAACACCACTGATTTTGGAATTATGTTCTTGCCCATAGAAGGTTTATTTGCAGAAGTAGCGCGTCAACCAGAGATGATTACCATGCTACAACGTGAATATAAAATCATTGTGACTGGACCGACTACACTTGCCGCGATGCTCAACAGTCTTCAAATGGGCTTTAAAACCCTTGCTATTCAGAAAAGAAGCAGTGAGGTTTGGGAAATTTTAGGTGCTGTAAAAACTGAATTTGGAAAATTTGGTGGCGTTCTAGAAAAGGCACAAAAGAAGATTACTGAGGCCAATAATGAGCTTGATACCTTAGTTGGTACTCGAACTCGAATGATGTTTTCCAAACTAAAAGGAGTAGAGGAGTTACCAACTTCACAAAATGACGATTCTCTACTTGACGATTCAATGGGGCTTGAGTAACAATTTAGGTCATTGATTTTATAGAAATGCAAGTTGATAAATTTAAACTTACAAAGTTCAATTTGAATGTATATTCTATTTTATTTTTTCGATGATTCTATTATATCTTGGAATACATTCTTTCAATAAAGGTAATAACTGGTTAGGGAAATTTTCAGTTTTCTGACGATATTCCAAAAATCCTGTCGAACGATGGATATTTTTGTACCAATGTTTTGCCCATAAGCCATCCTCGCGTCTTGCGCCAGATTTCCAAGAAAGCATTTCATCAGTGAAAGGAATATCGGCATAATGACATAACCTATTTAATTCCGATGAAGGGTTTTCTAGTATCATTTTAGAATCCATCACAATATACTTCGCATTGCGCCTTTCGAATTGATCAATCAAGTCAAGGTGTTCTTGATAACCTACATCTTTTAATGTTGGATTTGGAATCACCTTGTGAAAGGAGGGAAGCATTTCTTTTGGATCCCGGGTTAGAATAATATTTAATCCCTGTGATAAAAAATCTTTGTTCAAGTTTAAAAGATGGTGTGTCATGTTTTTAAAAAACACAACTGAAGCCTTATGATAGCCTGTCATAATATCTATTACCTTTTCACCATTATTTTCCATTGAATTTATAATCAACTCTGCATCCGGATGGTATTTTCTAGCAACAGTATTAGATAAATAATACGCGTATAATGGTTCGTCAAAAACAATAGTATCTCCTCTTTGCGCAAATGAATACATTAAAGTTGTAGATATGTTTCTTGGACCTGACCACAAAAAAATACGGGTAAGCTTTTTATCCAACTTCTTGCAGAATTAATTGTTCATATAAATTGCTTAACTTTCTAGATGACGACCCGAAAGTTCCCATTCCAATTTGTTTTCCATCAATGTGAGTGACTGGTGTTATACCTCCAAAAGTTCCTGTAACGAAAGCTTCATCTGCACTGTAGGTGTCGTACAATGAAAAGTTCTTTTGATGGCAAATGATATCATTTTCTTTGCAAATATTAATTATTTTAGACCTGGTTATTCCGTTCATGCAGTAATCTCCTGTTGAGGTCCATACTTCATTATTTTTAATCATAAAGAAGTTCGTAGCATTACACGTACAGACAAATCCATGAATATCCAGCATTAGAGCTTCATCAGCGCCGGCTTCTATGGCCTGAATCAAGGCCTGAACTTCATGTAGCTTACTATGACAATTCAGCTTTGGATCTAAGTAATCAGGTGAGCCTCTTCTAAATGAACTTGTAAATAGCTTAATTCCTTTATTTTTCGATTCAATCGAAGCCTTCTTATGCTCAGCAATAATAACGAGATTCGGGCCAGATATGGTAAGCCTTGGATCCTGTGAGGGCGTTTTTTTGATTCCTCTCGTTAGCATCACCCGAATGTGTACCTGGTCAGACATATTGTTGATTTCTAAAGTAGATTGAATCCTTTTTATGATTTCTTCTTGGGAAAAGGGAATATTAAGCCCAATGGCTTTCGCAGCAGTCCAGAGTCTTTCAAAGTGGTCATTCACAAAGGCCAGCTTACCCTTGTATAATCGTATGCCTTCCCATACACCATCTCCTACCAAATAACCACTATCGAAAACTGAAATTTTGGCGTCCTTTCGTTGAAAAAAATCACCATTGATATAGATTTTGATGTTTTCATTTCTTGAATCGCTTTCAGCATTATGGGTACCATGTGTCATAGGACTAAATTAATAAACTCATTAGAGTAAATTAATTATTAAAAAGATAATTACATCTTTTATTGATTTACAATAACAGCCTTGCCATTAATGACATTTCGTGTCTTTTGATTTTCAAGGGAAAAATAGTACATACCCGAGGAGAAATGAGTACTGTCTAATACAAATTTATTTGTTGATGTTTGTTCCAAATAAATAACATCTCCGAAGTCGTCAAATACTTTTAGCACAACATTATTCTGATTATCATTCTCAAAATATAAATCTGATGCACCTGTTACAGGATTTGGTCTAAGTAGATAACTGTTACTCAATACGTTGATTACCTCTATACCTAAAATAGGAGAATCCTCTTGTCCACCAAAGCTGATTTTATAGTAATTAAATGAATTTAATATAGGTGTTTGATCTGTAAATGTATAAGATACAGGACTTGAAAGATTACCACAAACACCTTCAATGTTTTCAATGAGAACAAAATTGACTGAGTCTTTACTTCTATAGATTTGCATTCCATTGCATGTACTACCAGACTTAATTGTCCATGCAAGTAAAACTTTGCCATCACTTAGATCAATATCAAAATCTGCAAGAATAGATTGAGACCAGGAATTCAATCCAAAAAACATGAATAATAGAATGATCAATTGTTTTAACATGATAAAGAGTGAGTCAATTACCATGCCTAAGATAAGCAAAACACGAGGGATTTGGAAAAATATTCTATTCCTTATTATTTTACCTATATTACCAGAGTAAATAATCCCTATGAAAAGAAGAACATTTATTTCAAGAAGTACAGTTTTTACTGCTGGGGCGCTAGTATTACCAAATTCCTTATTTTCCTTTGGTTCCAATACTAATAATAAGGTTCGTATTGGATTCATAGCGGTAGGATATAGAGGACAAACACATGTCTCAGAGATGTTGAAAAGAAAAGATGTTGAAATTGTAGCAATTGCTGACCCAGATGAGAGAATGATTGAGCGGACTCAGCAGCTTATTGAAAAATCAACTGGAAATCGTGTATCTGCATACGCAAAAGGTGATTATGACTATAGAAATTTATTGTCAAGGAGTGATATTGATGCTGTATTTGTAAGCTCTCCTTGGGAATGGCATCTTCAACACGGAACAGAGTGCATGAAAGCAGGTAAAATAGTTGCAATGGAGGTTTGTGGGGCCATGAAACTTGAAGATTGTTTCGAGTACGTGAAAACATATGAAGAAACAAAGGTTCCAATAATGATGATGGAAAATGTTTGTTACAGAAGGGATGTCATGGCCATTTTAAATATGGTTAAAAAAGGTATGTTTGGTGAATTGATTCACGGTCAGGGTGGTTATGAACATGATCTTCGTGGGGTTTTATTCAACGATGGTAAATCGGCATACAATTCAGGTGTACAATTCGGCGAAAGTGGATTTAGTGAAGCCAAATGGCGAACAAATCATTATGTAAATAGAAACGGTGAGTTATATCCAACACATGGAATAGGCCCATTAGCCACTATGTTCGATTTGAATCGTGGTAATAGAATGGTACTATTGCAATCAATGTCAAGCAAATCTAGAGGATTAAATAAATATGTTGCCGAGCATGAAAAGGGTGGAGAGAATCATCCCAATGCCCATATTGATTTTAAACAGGGAGATATTGTTACAACACAAATCAAATGTGCTAATGGAGAAACACTTTTGTTGACGCATGACACCTCATTACAACGTCCATATAACCTAGGTTTCAGAGTTCAGGGAACTGAAGGAATATGGCAAGATTTTGGCTGGGGTGATCCTTCTCAAGGGTTCATATACTTTGAAAAACAAATGGAACATTCTCATAGATGGGAAAACACGAAAGAATGGTTGGAGAAATATGATCATCCGTTGTGGGAAAAACATGCTACAGCAGCTGAGAATTCAGGTCATGGGGGTATGGATTATTTTGTGGATAATGCCTTTATTGAATGTATAAAAAGAAATATTGAATTTCCTTTAGATGTTTATGATCTTGCAAGCTGGTACGCCATTACTCCCTTAAGTGAAAAATCAATTGCTGATGGTGGACAAGCTCAGGAAATTCCGGATTTCACAAAGGGGGAGTGGGTAAGTCGTAAGCCTGTTTTTGGTATTTCTAGTTCATTCTAATGAGTTTTACACTGCTTATATTGGCTGGTGGTATTGGTAGTAGGTTCAACGGATCTAAACAAATAGAAGGAATTGGACCGAATAAAGAATTGTTATTGGAATATTCTATCCATGATGCGATTAGGCAAGGGTGCTCAAAAATTGTCATTTTATCAAACCCGGAATGCATTCCAAAGCTTCAGTTAAAGTTGAATTATCTTACGGATAAAGTTAACATTGTATATGTAAATCAATATGAACATGACCCCAATTATCCCAATTTTAGAAAGAGACCATGGGGAACTGCCCATGCAGTATTGTCAACCGAAAATTACATTGATGAGAATTTTATAATTATTAATGCGGATGATTCTTATGGTCAAGCAAGCTATCAAAAAGCAAAAGAATTAGTTAAATCCATAAATGAGTCTCGATATGGACTAGTAACATACCATTTAAGTGAAACATTAAGTGAATTCGGAGGAGTTTCTCGAGGGATATGTAGTATAACAAATTCTCAGCTTGTTTCAATATCGGAGCATACAAACATTTATATGAAAAACAGAAGGATTACTTCCAATGAAAATCAAACAGGTTTAAGTTCAAATGATTTGGTTTCAATGAATATGTGGGTGTTTTCAACTTCGGTTTTCAAATATCTTCGGGCCTCTTTTAATTCTTTTTATCAAATCAATCAATTTGATGAAAAAGCCGAATTGTATCTACCTGAGGTAATCAATGCATTGCTGAATAAATCAATGGTATCAGTTGAGATAAAAACAACTGACGCTGAATGGTTTGGGTTAACATATTCTGACGATCTGCCTAGAGCTAAGAAAATGATCATTGATGCTATTGATAAAGAAACGTATCCAATAAATATGCACTCTAATGGATGAACTTATTCATGTCATATCGCACTTTTTACCAAAGGTTCATTCAAAAAACATTGAAATTACACCTGTTAATTCTGGTTTAATCAACAATACTTATAAAGTCAAATTTGAAGAATCAACTTTTATATTACAGAAGGTAAATCAATTTGTTTTTAAGGACCCTAATCTCATTCAGGAAAATTATAATGAAATTGTAAAGCAGCTTTCGGTTTCCGCCTACTCCAAAAAACAATTAGAATTTTTAAAATCCATCTCCAATATTGAGTTAGTGCAGTACAATAATACATTTTGGAGAATGTCAAAATTCATTAAAGGAAAAACTTATGCTGTCTGTAAATCTCTTGAAATGGCGAGCACAGCTGCTAAAAGTCTTGCGGAATTCCATGTCTCCTTGAAAGAACTAGATTACAAAAAAATTAAGGAACCCATAAAGCATTTTTGCAATTTTAATCATAGAATACAGCAATACCGGGAGTCAACCGTTCATGGCGATTTTCATCGGCTCAAAAACGCTAAAAATTTCATGGGTGAAATAGAATCAAATTTGAAGTATATCCATGATTACATCAAAATAGAAAAAGACATTAAAAAGAGAATAATCCATGGTGATCCAAAAGTGAGCAACTTTCTTTTCGATCATAAAACACATGAGGTAATCTCCATTATTGATATCGACACCATTATGCCAGGGAGTATTTTGTTTGATTTTGGAGACATGGTAAGGTCCTTTGCAAACAAGTCTCATGAGGACTCTCAAATTAAGGAGCGAATTTTCAATCCCGATATTTATAATACCTTGAAAAAAGGGTACTTATCTGAAGCCAAAAAATTTTTATCACCAATTGAAAAAGAGTCTTTAGACTTATCTGCTTTGACAGTTGCACTCATTCAATGTATTCGATTTCTTACAGATTATTATAATTTAGATGTATATTACCATGTAAATGAACCCGAACATAATTTAAAACGAGCCATCAATCAATTTTCGTTTTTTAAAGAG
>QOQC01000028.1 GCA_003331365.1 Flavobacteriales bacterium
TCCTCAAAAAGCATGAATCAAATTTACTAATGTTTTCTAGTATTGAAATCAAAAAGAACATTTAAATTAGCACAAAAAAAACCATGAGAACACTATTTATAATTTCTATCGTTTTTATTTGTTTTTCTTCCTTTGGACAGCAAATGAGAGCGCAAGAAGAAAACTATAATTTTTCTGAAGCCTCTAACGTAAATTCCATAGTTGTGGAAATTCCCTATGCGAATGATGATTTTGTGAATGGTCGATTAAAAAAGCTGCTTAAGGGATGGGGTAAGCATAAAGAAAGTAAAGGTGAGCATAGCTCCTTAATGGTTGAAATGAAGGATATGGGCAAGATGCCTTTTAATGTTTATGCGAGGCTAAATCAAGGAAATAATGAGATTATAAGTGTTCATTTTGGCATTGACTTGGGTGGTGCATTTTTATCTAAAAGGGAGCACCCTGAGAAATACAAGGTCATGGAATCTGAAATTCTAAATTTCGCATCTTCAGTTGTTAAAGACTGGATTTCTTCTGAATTAAAAAATGAGGAGAAAATACTCAGTCAATTGGAAAAAGATCAAAAAGATCTCGAAAAGAAAAAGGAACATTTAGAGAAGGAAATTGAGGATTTCAAAAAGAAAATAGTTCAGAACGAGAAAGAAATAAAAGAAAATATCGACTTACAGGCAAAGAAAAAAGAGGCCATTCAGATACAGGATAAAAAGGTTAAAAAAGTAGAGCAAAAGCTCAAAGAATTGAATTAATTTTTCCCGGCAATAATTAATACAATCTCTCCTTTAGGTTTATTTTCAGTGAAATATTCAATTAAACTAGAAAGTGTTCCGTGATGGTAAGTTTCGTACATTTTTGAAATTTCGCGAACAACACATGCTTTACGATCAAATTCCAGAATTTTCAATAGTTGTTTTAAGGTCTTTAAAATGCGATGGGGTGATTCATAATAGATGATTGTACAGTCTAGCTCCGATATGTTTTTTATACGAGTTTCCCTGCCTTTTTTATGAGGTAAAAACCCTTCGAAATGAAATCTTTCAGAAGGAAATCCAGAGCCAACAATTGCAGGCACAATCGCAGTCGGACCTGGTAAACACTCCACCTCAATTTCTTCTTTAAGACAAGCTCTTATCAATAAATAGCCTGGATCTGAAATGCCCGGAGTACCAGCATCAGAAACTAAACCCGTCAATTCGTTACTTTTAATCGATTCAATGCATTTTTCTAAAACTCTGTGTTCATTATGAGCATGAAACGGAACCACATGATTTTGAATATTTAAATGATTTAGAAGTTTTTTAGTTACACGGGTGTCTTCTGCATAAACCAATTGGCATTCATTCAACATCTTTACAGCTCGAAATGTAATATCATCGAGATTACCTATAGGGGTTGGTATAATGACTAGTTTACCCATATTATTTTGTTTTTTTAAGAAAAAACATTCTTTACAACCTCATCAATCTTAGAACATTGCACAATTTGGATGCCGTATTTTTTCGAATCAAATCCTTTGATATTATTCGAGATTATGATTTTGTTAAATCCAAGTTTTTCTACCTCACTTATTCTTTGGTCTATCCTGTTGACAGGCCTTATTTCACCGGATAAACCAATTTCAGCAGAAAAAGCAATCCCTTCGGGAATAGCGAGATTTGCATTGGAAGATAAGACTGCCATCGCTACTGCGAGGTCAATTCCTGGGTCATCCACCTTTATGCCCCCGGCAATATTTAAAAATACATCTTTAGCAGCAAGTTTAAAGCCACACCTCTTTTCCAAAACGGCCAAGAGCATATTCAATCTTTTGGAGTCAAATCCAGTAGACGACCTTTGAGGTGTTCCATAAACTGCGGTACTTACTAAAGCTTGTATTTCAATCAAGAATGGACGAAGACCTTCAAGAGTCGCTGAGATGGCTATTCCGCTTAATTCTTTATCATTATTAGTTACAAGAATTTCAGAAGGATTTTCAACAATACGCAATCCATTACTTTGCATTTCGTAAATACCAATTTCATTTGTTGATCCAAAACGATTTTTACTCGTCCTTAATAATCGATACATATGATTTCTGTCACCTTCAAATTGCAATACAGTATCTACCATATGCTCCAATACTTTTGGGCCTGCTATTGTGCCGTCTTTTGTGATGTGTCCAATTAAAAATACTGCAACATTTTTTTCTTTGGCGAGTCGTAATAATTGACTAGTGCATTCTCTAACTTGAGAGACACTTCCCGGTGCACTATCAATATGACCTGTATGAAGTGTTTGAATTGAATCTATTACTATGAGTTGTGGTTCAATAGCGCTGGTATGGTTTAAAATGGAGTCAAGATTGGTTTCAGTTAAAATGAAACAATTTTGATTGGTTATTCCAATTCTTTCTGCCCGCATTTTTATTTGTTGCTCACTTTCTTCACCGGAGACATAAAGAATCTTCAGGTTTTCTTTTATCGCGAGCTGCAACATTAATGTAGACTTACCTATTCCTGGGTCTCCTCCTATTAAAATCAGGCCACCCTGAACAACACCTCCGCCTAAAACGCGATTAAGCTCATCATCAGCCAAATTAAACTTTGGGTTGTCTTTTTGTTGGATATCTTCAATTTGTTTTGGTTTACTATCTGATGCTTTTCTTGAAAAAGGAGTTGAGCTGCTCTTTTTTACCTTGATTTCCTCAATCAGGGTATTCCATGAATGACAACCTGGACATTTACCAAGCCATTTTGGACTTTCATGTCCGCAATTTTGACAAAAATATGCTGATTTGGTTTTTGACATCTTCGAATTTAACAAAAGGAATTAAAAGGCATATGCAAACTTGAAATCTAGACCAAAATGGAGTTTGGTGTTTTTGATTGCTGAGTCATATCCAAATTGAAAGTCCTTTATAAAAGTAAGTCCGGCATTAGCAGACATATCAAATAAAAAATGTTCATCAAGATAAAGTTGGTAACCTACTCCGATTCGTGGAATAACTTTTCGTTCGTATTCATCAATAATTTGAAAATCACCAGTGCTGTTCAATTCTTGATAGATTTCTTTGTATCTGCGGTATCTTATTTCTCCTTTACAGTAAATATAATCTGCTTTTTTAAAGGGGTAGTACCTAGAAGCAATTAAAAAACTAGGGCCCATTTTGACTTGCCGTGTATTTCCAAAATTTGATTCTTGAACAAATTGATTTAAATAATTTTCAGTGACAAAACCAATTCCGCCCTCAATTCCAAATTTTTCGTTTATGATAAATTCATAAGAAGGCATGACCTCACCCACTGCCAAAGGTAAAATATTGAACTTTACAATATGTTTCGGTCCATTGGGCACATTCTTCTGACCATTTACTTGTAGGAAAAAGGCCAAAACAAAAAAGAATGGAACGACAATATTCCTCATAATTTATCTTTTCTTTAAAATTAAAGAGTTTTAATTGGATAATACGTTTTATTGATATAAATATATTCACCTTCTTGTTTTTATAAATGGAAATTCATTAGGGTAACATTACCCCAATTGATTTTAATAACAGTTCTTTTTAAGTATATTTGACAGTATCTAGCCTAAATGAAAAATCAAAATATTTTTAATTTAATGTCACTCTCGCCGACTGTTGATAAGGTTGGGGTGGAAGAGAGGGTATCTCGTTTTCAAAAAAGAAGCATAAAGACTAGTGCTAAAATGGATGGACTGAAATTGGTCTTAAATATGATTGATTTAACAACCTTGGAAGGTAAGGATACTCCAGGTAAAGTTAGGCAAATGTGTTACAAGGCAAATCACCTTCACGACAGTTTTCCGGGACTGCCCTCTGTCGCTGCGGTATGTGTATATCCATCAATGGTAAAGTTAGCCAAATCCATGGTTAAAAATTCGGCTGTTAAGGTGGCATCAGTATCCACTGCTTTTCCGTCTGGACAGGCTCCCATTGATGTTAAGATTTCTGACACCAAATTTGCAGTTGATCAGGGTGCAGATGAGATTGATATGGTGATTTCGAGGGGTAAATTTTTGGCAGGTGAATTTTCATTCGTTTATGACGAAATAGCTCAGATTAAAGAGGTTTGTGGAAAGTCAAGATTAAAGGTTATTTTGGAAACAGGAGAACTTGCGACTTTAGATAATGTGCGTAAAGCAAGTGACCTTGCTATACATGCCGGAGCAGACTTTATAAAAACGTCCACCGGAAAAATACAGCCTGCTGCTACAATGCAGGTAACCTATACCATGCTTATGGCAATTAGAGATTATTATGATGAAACTGGTATTATGATAGGAATGAAACCAGCGGGGGGTATATCCAATTCCAAACTAGCACTCCACAATCTTGTCATGGTAAAAGAAGTTTTGGGTGAAGAATGGTTGACCAACAAGTGGTTTAGATTTGGTGCGAGCAGTTTGGCCAACGATGTTCTCATGCAGATTTTAAAAACAGAAACGGGCAAGTATCAATCATCAGATTACTTTACAATTGATTAAGGATATGGCATCAAAAAATAAAAATTGGGAGTATGCTCCTTCACTCGAAAGTACGGAGCATATCACGCTTAAAAAGCGATATGATTTATTTATTAACGGGAAATGGGTAAAGTCAGCCTCGAATAAATATTTTAAGTCAATTAATCCAAATGACGAGAAGGTAATTGCAGAAATTTCTCATGCAAATCAAAGGGATGTTAATCGGGCAATCGAAGCTGCAAGAAATGCTTACACTAAGGTGTGGTCAAAAATGCCAGCAAATGAAAGAGGTAAGTATATATACAGAATTGCTCGGCTCATGCAGGAACGATCAAGAGAGTTGGCAGTTATTGAATCATTAGATGCAGGAAAACCGATTAGAGAATCTCGCGATATAGATATCCCATTGGCGTGTAACCATTTCTTTTATTATGCGGGTTGGGCTGATAAGCTAGATTATGCCTTTCCAAATAGACAGATCAGTCCACTTGGAGTTGCTGGTCAAATTATACCTTGGAATTTCCCAATATTGATGGCTGCTTGGAAAATTGCTCCTGCTTTAGCTACAGGAAATACTGTGGTATTGAAGCCAGCTGAAACTACCTCTTTATCAGCGTTAAAATTGGCTGAAATTATTCAAGATTCCGGGCTTCCAGAAGGGGTTGTAAATATCATTACCGGGTATGGTGATACAGGAGCGGCTATTGTAAACCACCCAGATGTAAATAAGATTGCATTTACTGGGTCAACAGGGGTTGGTAAGATAATACAGAAATCTATCGCTGGTTCAGAAAAAAAGGCAACACTCGAACTTGGGGGTAAATCTGCAAATATTATTTTTGATGACGCACCATTGGACCAAGCAGTTGAAGGTATAGTGAATGGCATTTTCTTTAATCAGGGTCATGTGTGTTGTGCTGGATCAAGATTATTTGTTCAAGAGGGAATATCTGAAAAGGTAATTCGGAAGCTAAAGCATCGGATGAAATCATTGGTTGTTGGTAATCCTCTTGATAAAAACACTGACGTGGGTGCAATTAATTCCAAAGAGCAACTTGATATTATTAATAAATACATCAAAATAGGAAAAAAAGAAGGGGCCGAAATACACCAAAGTGCTTGTTCATTACCTTCAAAAGGATATTTCTGTCCGCCAACTATTTTCACCAATGTTGCTCAATCAAGTGTTATTGTGCAGGAGGAAATATTTGGACCTGTTTTAACGATTCAAACCTTTAGGACTGTTGATGAGGTTATACAAAAAGCCAATAATACGCCTTATGGACTAGCAGCTGGTGTATGGACAGATAAAGGTTCGAGGATTTTTAACCTTACAACTAAGCTCAAGGCGGGTGTTGTTTGGGCAAATACATATAATAAATTTGATCCATCTTCTCCTTTTGGAGGTTACAAGGAGAGTGGGTTTGGGCGAGAGGGAGGATTACATGGCTTATCGGCATATCTTAAACTGACCTGAATATGAAAAGAATTGAAGTATTAAAGACTTATAAAATATATGCAGGAGGTAAATTTCCAAGAACTGAATCTGGTAGATATTACTTGGCATTAAATATTAATGGTGAGCCAATAGCAAACATGTGCCGGGGGTCGAGAAAAGATATCCGAAATGCTGTTGTTTTTGCGCGCAGGGCACTTGGTGCTTGGTCCGGTAAAACAGCATTTAATAGGAGCCAGATTCTATATAGAATAGCAGAAGTATTAGAAGGCAGAAAATCGCAATTTATTGAAGAATTAATTCTTCAAGGCATGACGAAATCATCGGCACTCAAAGAGGTTGAGTCATCTATTGATCGAATCGTTTATTATGCTGGCTGGTGTGATAAGTATTGTCAAATCGGAAGTTCGGTGAATCCTGTGAGCTCCTCTCATTTTAACTTTTCTACTTATGAACCAGTTGGTGTCGTAGGTATGATTGCACCTCAAGATACCTCATTATACGGTCTCATTTCTGCTCTTATGCCTATTATTGCAGGCGGAAACAGTTGTGTTTTGCTTGCTAATGAAAAAATGCCTCTGTGCGCTGTTACTTTTGCAGAAGTATTGCATGCATCAGACGTTCCAGGGGGTGTAGTAAATATTATTACAGGTCATATTTCTGAGCTTATTAAACCGTTAGCAACGCATATGGATGTTAATGCAATTTCGATTTCAAATTTACCTGAGCTTAAGCGGGAGATAGATCTATATAGCGTTGATAATTTAAAGCGGGTTCGGTCGTACGATGTAAATTGGAATTCCAAAGGAAATCAGGCCTTACATTATATCACTGATTTTCAGGAAATAAAAACCACATGGCACCCTATTGAGAATATTGGTGGAGCAACCAGTACCTATTAAATAAAAGTTGAATCTAAAACAGGAACAATCCATTCTGATCTCATTTTAGCCAATGTTTCAACATTTGGATTGAATAAGTAAGCGTCTTTGTAATTATTAAGCTCATGGTAGGAGACCATGAGCGGGTTTTCATCTTTAAGCAGTAATATATTTAATCGATTGAAAAAATCAATATTGTATTTCTGCCCTATTGATTTAACAAATTTAACAGAGCTGTCTATCGAGCATCCAGATATACTTTGAATTTCTTCATCAACAGCGAAGACCAAGCATCTATCAAGCAATATTGTTCCGTCGGCATTTAGACTTTTTTGATGTGTTTGCCACGAGCCCACAAAGGATTTAATTTCTTTTAAAATTTCTTGAGATTCGATTGACGAAATGATTCGATTTGAGGTATAAATCCATACTCGACAATGTCCAGGTAAATCAGGAAAGAGGTTTTTATAAATCTGCTGCATTTGCAATTAATTCAGCTACGTCTAAAACTTTAATGCTATCTTCTTTCTCGAAGTTTTTGATACCATCAGTCATCATTGTGTTACAAAATGGGCAACCTGTTGCAATAAATTGCGAAGATGTTTCGAGAGCGTCTTCAGTTCTTTCAATATTAATTTCTTTATTTCCTTTTTCTGCTTCTTTAAACATCTGAGCACCTCCTGCGCCACAACATAGACCTTTGGACTTACATCTTTTCATTTCAACGAGCTCGGCATCTAATTTTTCAATTAGGGATCTAGGTGCTTCATATACATCATTAGCTCTGCCCAAATAACAAGGGTCGTGAAATGTAATTTTCTTCCCTTTAAAAGTCTCACTATTCTGAAGGCTGAGTTTACCTTGATTGATCAGCTCTTGTATCAGCTGGGTATGGTGAATGACCTCATAATTACCACCTAATTCGGGATATTCATTCTTTAATGTGTTGAAACAATGAGGGCATGCAGTTACAATTTTTTTCACTTCATATCCATTGAGAACCTGAATATTCATCATCGCTTGCATTTGGAAAGTAAATTCATTACCGGCTCGCTTTGCGGGATCACCAGAACAGCTTTCTTCTGTACCCAGAACAGCAAAAGAAACATTACAATGATTTAAAATTTTGACAAGGGCTTTAGTAATTTTTTTCGCTCTGTCATCAAAGCTACCGGCACAACCTACCCAAAATAAAATATCAGGAGACTCTCCTTTCGCTATCTTTTCAGCCATTGTTGGTACCTGCAAGCTCATGGTTTATTTTTTAAATACTTGAATATTCGCACTTTCATTAACGAGATTTGTGAATTTACCCTCATATCTCGTGGCTCGAACAATGTGATTATCAATCCAATGGTAATTACCACCTCTTGGTTTACCCATAAGTAATCCATGATATTTAAATCCATTTGCATCTAACCACTTTTCAGTAACTTCCCTATGATCCTCAATTCTTGAGGTAAAAAATGTAATGATATGGCCTTCATTATACCATTGGTTAATTGTTTCCAAAGCATCATCAAATAATGCTGCAGTTTCCATTCTTTCCGGTTCCTCATTGGGAATATCATCACAAATTGTTCCATCAATATCTATCAAATAGTTTTTGACTTCTTCAGGTAAAACTGGTGATATATGTTGTCCGTCCTCTACTTTATTAATTAATGTTATGTCTTTATCGTTATTCTTCATTTGCCCAATTTAATCTGTCATTTTGTGAAAATTGCCATGGCGCACCATTATTTTCAATATTCGTTAGCATTCCTGTCAACTCATTAGGCACTTTTGATTCTTCCATCACAAGAAACCTTCTTAAGTCAATAATTATCGATAGGGGGTCAATATTTACTGGACATTCATCAACGCAAGCATTACATGATGTACATGCCCATAGTTCTTCCTGAGTGATGTAATCTCCAAGTAAAGATTTTCCGTCTTCAAAATCCTTCCCGTTTTTCCGTTTCCCATCACCATATTCAACCAGTCTATCCCTGGTATCCATCATTATTTTCCTTGGTGATAAAATTTTACCTGTTACGTTAGCAGGGCAAGATGATGTGCACCTACCGCATTCTGTACAAGTGTATGCATCCATCAAGTTCTTCCATGTCAAATCATTTACATCTTTCGCTCCAAATCTAGATGGGGGAGTTGCATTGGGATCAACGGCATATGGGTCGGCACTTGGATCAAGCATCAACTTCACTTCGTTAGTTACACTTTGCATATTGTCAAACTTCCCTTTCTTTTCAAGATTTGAATAATATGTGTTTGGAAATGCCAATAAAATATGGAAATGCTTTGAATAGGGCAGATAATTAAGAAACCCAATAACCATAAGGAAATGTCCCCACCATCCAATCCGTTCAAGAATCAAAAGAGAGGAATTACTCATTGAATCAAAAAATAGAGGTCCTAGAATAGAAGAAATAGTAAAACCAAATGATCCTTGAACATCAGAAGCATGAGAAATACCCCTATTGAAAAGTACCTCATCAGTTCCATTCATAGTAAAAATGCAAACCAACAAAATAAGTTCAAAGATTAAGATAAGGTTGGCATCTTTGGTAGGCCAACCCATCATTTCTTTCATATTTAGCCGAGGTAGTTTTAATAAGTTTCTTCGAGCAAGAAAAATAATTGTTGCGAAAAAAGCAGCTACCGATAAAATCTCTATGAAGCTTATTGTAAAGACATAAAATGAACCTAATGAATTCGAAAAAAGACGATGTTTCCCGCTAAGTCCATCGGCAAGAATTTCAATGAGCTCTATCTGAGTGATTACAAAGGCAACGTATAAACACAAATGTAAAAATGCAGCAATTGGTCTCGAAAACATCTTTTTTTGACCGAAAGCAACAAGAATCATGGTTTTGATTCTCTCAGTCTTTTTATCATTTCGCTTTGTATCTTTTCCAATTCTAATGTTGTCTCGAATTTTCCAAATGTTATAGGCAAAAAAACCTATACCTGCAATGCTAATTAATCCGAATAAAATGATTTGAATTGTCATTGAATGGCTAGTCTTGTATGGTGTCTAAAATCAT
Organism: Flavobacteriales bacterium; assembly: GCA_003331365.1. GTDB lineage: Bacteria > Bacteroidota > Bacteroidia > Flavobacteriales_D > Crocinitomicaceae > UBA952. The sequence goes on from QOQC01000028.1 coordinate 9,843, forward strand.
TCTTAATTTTCTCTCTTCTCTTGGACTTAAGGATGCACCTTTTGTTTTTGATCCCATTATCGAAAAGTGGATATACCTTTCTGGATGAAGCTTTAAGTCTTCAACAAGGTCTTGAAGTTTTTTGTTGCTTTCAACAAGTTCGTTGTATAAAGCATCATCGTGTATCAATTTGCTCATTGAACCGCTCCCATTTTGTATGTCACCTAGGATAATGTTTAGCTTTTGGATAGTGGAGTCAGCCTCTGTGATTACTGATTTAAAATCTGCGGAAACCAAATCATCGGATATTTTTTTTGTATTGCCAATAATTTCAGTAACTGTTTCATTACTTTTCTTCAGGTTTGCTGTTATGTTTTCAACATTATTCATGATGCGAGCAAATTGAATCTTTTCCTCAGCAACAAACAATCCAATTTCTTCAGCGGCGTCGCCAAGTTGGTTTATAGTTTGTTTCACTCGGCTGAAGCTTCCCTCGATTTCAGATGTAGCAGTAGAGTCCCAAAATGCAGACAAAGAATTGACCATATTGTCAACTGAAATCATCATGCTTTGTAATTTTTGTGCAATTGGGTCTGCATATTCTTTGACCTGATAGGCAATGTCTTGACTTGATTTTATTCCCGGTATTTCTGATCCAACAGGATAGATATTCTTATTATTCGGATTTGTTTTAAGTATTAAACCTTTCGAGAAAAAGTCTGGGGAACCTATTTCGACTGTACTCCCTCTTGCTATTTTAATGTTTTTGTTTTGAATATTGAAGGTGACCTTGACTCTTCGATTGGGTGTGTTTTGAGGTAATATTTCAATGTTGGTCACCTTTCCTACGATTACACCATTTAAGGTGACATCTGAGGCGACCATCAGTTGATTGGTGTTTTCAAAGTATGAGTGATAGGTGTCATCACCACCAAGAAAACTAGAGCCCTTTAAAAAATTAATACCAAGAATCAATAATGCAATTGCCACCAGGGCAATTATGCCGGCTTTTATTTCTTTTTGAAATTTCAAATCTTATTTTTCTACTAAATTAATAGCTTTTTCAATACCAATTCGTTCTCCGTCTAAGAAAGCGACCACAAATGCTCCTTTGAATCCAATTTCTCTCATTTTGACCTTATATTTCTTTGCTGATTCTAGGTCGTTTGTAAAGTTGCCCGCACAATATTTATATAGACCATTTTGAAAATATTTATGGATCTCTTTTTCATTTTTGAATCTATCCGAGTTTTTCGGAAGGTCTTTAGTCGAGCTAATGATTTGTACACGAAAAATCAGCCCGCTGTTTTTATTTACCTCTTCGTTTACTTTTTCAACAAAATCTGAGTTATTTGATACTACATTTTTTTCAATAGGTTTTTCTGTAATTTCCTCTTTTGTATCAGAAACGTCAGAATCAGTTCCTTCGATTTTGTTTTTGTATTTAACAAATGCGTCGAACATGGCACGAGCCATTTTATCTTGCCCTGGCTCTTTACCAATAAAGCTTTCTTCTTTCGAATTGGTTAAAAATCCTGTTTCAATAAGGACGCTTGGCATTGTGGTTCTGTAGAGGACAACGAATCCGGCTTGTTTTACCCCTCTATCATGTCTGCCCAGTTTCTTGAATTCTCTTTGGATAAACTGAGCAAATAAAATAGCATGGTCTAAAAAAACCGACAACTGAAGCCTCTTCGCAATAATGGCGTCCGCTGATAAGTTGAAATTCTTATACTGGGCACCACCATCATTTTCCAACTTTATAATGGAGTTTTCTCTAGAGGCTACTTTTTGCTGGGCATCGGTTCTGTGTAATCCTAAGACATATGTTTCTGTTCCATATGCGGCAGGTGAAGCGGCATTTGCATGGATACAAATAAACAAGTCTGCTTTTGCCTTATTAGCGATATTTGCCCTCTCTGCCAGTTCAACAAAAACATCTTTATCTCTCGTATAGATTACTTTGATATTGGGGTATTTCTCTTTTATAAGAGCACCCAATTTTAGAGCCATCGACAAACAAACGTGCTTTTCTTTTGAAAATTTACCATGGCATCCAGGGTCTTTCCCTCCGTGTCCTGCATCAATTACAATCGTTTGAACGGAATTTTGGCTGTATACGTGATTAAAAAGATTTGCAAAAACAAAAATAAGAGCAATTAAAATACATGTTGTTGCGTTTACAGTATGCATGTTGAATTTTGGTAATTTTGTCTTATCGTTTTGCATATAAACAAATTTAGTTCACTCCTATTGAGCAAACTTCATTCCATACTATATTTTATTCCCTGTGTTTTGTTAATAATACAAAATCCCTTTACTGTTACCTGTCAGGTTGATACTCGTGACACACTTTATGTGAATGATTCGGATTTTGATGATATTATTAATTATTCGGCTAGAGATTCAATCTACACTGACGTTAAGAATAAGTTGGTCTTCTTATATGGGGGTGCAAAGGTCAAAATGGAACAAATAGTTTTAACGGCTGGATTTATACAAATTGACCTTGATAAGAACGAGTTAAGTGCAAAATACCGTATGGATTCGACTGGAAACCCAACTGAATATCCTGAATTTAAAGATGGTCAACAAGAAATGGTTTGTCAGGAAATGCGTTATAACATTAAAACAAAAAAAGGATTCATTAAAGAGCTTAATTTACAACAAGATGAATTCTATTTTCAAATGGAAACAGCAAAAAAGCATGCTAATGATGAAATTCACTTGTTACAAGGAAAATTGACTACATGTGATCAAAAAGAACCGCATTATCATTTTCAGCTGTCAAAAGGTGTCATTGTGCCTGAAGAGAGAATTGCAACCGGTCCCATGAATTTATGGATTAACGGCATCCCCACACCAATAGGATTACCCTTTGCACTTATTCCAGATCAAAAAAAACGAACACATGGCATATTATTTCCTGAAATGGTTCCTACTTCTATTTATGGTTTTGGATTTCAAAATTTAGGATATTATTTCCCAATTAATGAGAATTTACAAACCTCTGTTTATGCCAACCTGTACAGTAGAGGAAGTTGGGGGATTCGAAATGATTTGGATTATTCAAAGAGGTATGCATTTACGGGGAGACTATCATTAGGTTTTCAACAGTTTAGAAGTGGATTTCCTGAGAATCAAAGCCAAAATAAGACGACGGTTATTTGGTCACATCGGAAAGCACCAAAATCAAATCCAAGCTGGTCATTTTCATCAAATGTTAATTTCATTTCAGATAATCAATCCAAAAACAGTCTAGACCCGATAAATCCGACTTATTTCAATAATTCATTTAATTCTGATATTAATTTAAATAAGAGCTTTCCGGGTAAACCGATTAATATGGGATTAAAGGTGTCTATGCGACAAAATTCATTATCTGAAAGTATCTCACTTGTTAGTCCAATTTTAACGGCCAATATGACGCGTATTTTCCCATTTAAAAAATTCATAAAAAGATCAAATAATGAATTCAAGAAAATGATTGAAAGGATTGGGTTTTCATATAACTTCGATGGTCAAAATAGGTCTAATTTTTCTGACTCATTATTGACTCAAGGAGATTTTTCAAGGATTTCAGATCAATTTATGTATGGTATGAAGCAGTCAATGACCATTCAAACAACTGGAGGTTTATTTAAAAATATTCTTAAAATTACCCCTAGTGCGTTTTATGCGAGTAAGCTCAATTTTCAAGAGATAAGTAAATCTTACAATTCAATAGACAATAACACGCAAATTGATACGCTGAAGAGAACCTCTTTGTCTCATGAATTTAATTTGAATGTGAATGCAACAACCATGTTATACACATATTTTGATTTTATTGGAAAGAAAAAAGCAAAAATGAGGCATATTATGACACCAACAGTTGGCTATCGATATGTTCCTGAACTTAATCCTCTTACTGTAGTCAATGCTGGGGTTGATCAATCAACAATTTCTTACTCTCCTTTTGAAAGAAGTTTATACACAGTGGCTAATGCCACTGAATCATCGTTCTTAACGTTTGCGATTAATAATACTTTAGAGCTTAAGTTTAAATCTGATGAGGATACTGTTACTGGATTTAAAAAAGTGAGGTTATTAGATCAATTTTCGATAGTTGGAAACTATAATTTCAAAAAAGATTCTATGAAATTGTCAAATATTAATTTGAATATGCGAATTAGTCCTAAAGACTATCTGAATTTTGTAGCAACAGCGTCATTTAGCCCGTATGCTTGGGATAGTGTTTCCGGAAGAACTTTTGGAGCTTATGCATTGAATAACGATCAAGGATTAGGTAGGTTTTTGAATATGAATTTTTCAACTACACTCTTATTGGCGCCAAAAAAGTCTAGAGAAAAAATTAAAGAAGAGAAGACGAAAAGAAATGATGTTTGGAATGCAGATTTCAATTATTTTGCGCTTCATCCTGAAGAGATTATTTTTTTTGATATCCCATGGAAAATGACCTTGGCACATATTTATACGATACAAGCAAATCAAAATATTTCATCGACTAATCCTAATCCTTTACTTTTTATTCAATCATTGAGTATTCGAGGAGATGTTAGTTTCACGAAACGCTGGAATTTATCTGGTAACATCAATTTTAATCTTGAAGAAAAAAGTATTACCAATTCAAACTTTTCATTGAATAGAAATATGCATTGTTGGGCTCTATCTTTTTATTGGACTCCTATTGGTGGAAACAAAAGCTTTTTGTTAAGTATTCGGAATACCTCTTCTATTTTTAGAGATGCGAAGATTGAAATTAGAAAGCCTCCCGCCTTCCTTTAAACTTGTAAATTCGAAGGATTAGTTTTCGTATAACAGGATTTTTGGTCCAACCACCATACTGATTCTGCTGATTCGTCTCTCTGCACTATTTACCTTGATGTCTTTTTCACTTAAATTGGGAGGATAAGCCTCACCTCTTCCTTTGATATCTATGTCAATCATTATTTCGTGGCCAAAGTTGTATTTATTCACCTGCTCAATGATTTCATCTGCAACTGCTTTAGCACGTAACTTTGACAGCTCAAGATTTTTGGATTTTCTTGCATTTTCACTCCCATCTCCCTGAGCGTCTGCATAACCATTGACCACAATCATGAGTCGGTATATGGAGTCTTTAAATATATTCACGTTATGATCTTCAAGGTATTGATTCCAGTCAGTCATATCCACCTTAATCGATTTGATCAATTTTGAGATTTCTTTTTTACCGTTGTTATTCAAAATGGCACTTCCAACATTAAAACTGATATCTCCGCCAATCTTCTTAACCTCTTTATTTGATTCAATCATTTTAGTCAACGGCTCAATGTAATTTTGCATCAAGTCATTTAACTCCGTTGCCAGTTTTAAAGTTTTTTGATGCCCATTTATCGAATATGGTGATATCTCGTTAAGTTCATTTATAATTTGTTGCGTGCGTTCATAAATTTTTTGTAATGCTAGTTCAATTTCCCCAACCCTTTCAGAAGTATCTATTTTGTTCATTTCGGCCTGCTCTTTTTCAACGAGTCTTTTAGCCTCATCTGCTTTTTCTAATGCTATGAAATGTTCTTTTTCTCGATCGGCCCTATTTTTATTTAAATTATTGACCTCTTTATTCCCTTTTTCGCCTTTGTAGGTAGTGGTTTCAAAAATAGGTTTTCGAAGAGTCTTTTTGGAGGCACAGCCAACAAATAATAGGCTAAAAATAAAACTGACAATAATAAAAAGAGATGACCTTACCATAATATTTTTTTTAAAAATAACGATTGCAAATAGATGTTTTGGTAGAAAAAATAAATGTTATTAATAGTAAAATGTGAATCAATATATTTTCCTTAAGTCTCAAAAGATTGTTTGCCTTTAAAGATCTTTTTTTTGATGTTCACTGATTGCATTTTGTTAAGTGGACGATTACTTGAGAGGATTACCTGTTCATTATTTTTTGTTAAAAAATAATTCAAATAATAGGTCCCCAAAAAAACTGAATTTTGATAGCTTATTCTTATATCGTTACCATTTTCAAATTCGTTTGGTCTGAATCTAATTTTCTCTTTTTCAAACTTAATTTGATTAACAATTCCAAACAGTTTTGAATTTCCTAAATGCTTTAGATTATAGTATGCATTAAACGGTGTTTTTCGTGCCCCAAGTTTACCATTATTCATAAAATGAATAAAATCTGAGAGTCCTAAGACATCTTGACCGTCATGAGAGACAATTATAATTGTCATACCTTCTTCATCTCTGAGTTTTCTTATATGATCAAATAAATTTGCTCGAAGATGGGCATCAAGGTTTGAGAAGGGCTCATCTAATAGAAGCACCAAGGGTTTCAGCGCTATTGCCCTGGCAATTGATAATCTTTGTTGTTCTCCACCAGATGCTTCAATCGCTTTAATGTCAGCAATGTTTTCAAGTTTCATTAACTTCATTAACTGTCTTAATCTTTTTATCTTTTCGGATTCTGGTAATGAAATTAATGCCTCTCTTATATTTTCTTCTACCGTATGGTATGGGTCCAATTGGTAGTCCTGAGAGACGATTTTTATTTGTTCATAACCAGGAACCAATAATTCTGTTGGGTCAGTCAGTTTTTTACTTTCAATATGAACCTCCCCTTCATTCGGAGCTAAATGTCCCGCCAATATGTTAAGAAGAGATGATTTACCAGCCCCACTTTTACCAACCAATCCCATTACCTGACCTTTTTTGACTTTGAAGCTGATGTTTTTTAAAACTGGTTTGTCAAAGGATAACGAAATATTAAAAGCTTCAAGCATATTATTCCTTGTTTTCGTTATCATCTATGTTATTTTCCTGAAAGGCAGTAGGAAGCAATTCTGGGAAAAGCTTTGAAACTACGGGAAGTAATAAAGCCCCTCCTGGCAACATAAAAATAGCAAGTGAAGGCATTGATTTAAGTATGTCGTAAAATTGCTTTTTCATAATTTCCTTTTCTTCACTTGAAAGATCTCTGACAGCTGATTTACTTACCAAGTCCATAAATTCTTTACTTTCCTTAAGTTCGGTTAATAGCTTCTCTTTATTCCGACCCAAAATCATGGACCATTTATTTTGAATATTTTTATAAAATACCGAAAGTGTTTTGTCCTGATTAATAATTGATAGAGTGGATCTGTTTTTCAGAATAAACGTTCTACTGAACAGCGAAGATTCTTCAATCTCCTCAGAACTAAGATTAAGTTGCTTTCCAATGGCACGTAATTTTCGATCCTCCTCAGGTTTTACTTGATGCGTTCCGTAATTTAAATAAACACATAGTTCAAAAATAAATTTTCGATGTAATAACCTTGGTGGGTATTTAATTTCAAAATTTTCTTTGTTCGTATTTTTAATGTATGATTCCAGTTCTGAAATTCGGACATCTTCTAAATTACTAGATTGCAATAAATAAAGAAGTAGCCTCATTTCTTTATCTTCTATGTGACCATCAATTTGAGCTGATTTGGTCATGTAAAAAATAACGTTGTATACAACATCCTCATGTAGCTCCCTTGGATTAAATGTATCTTCATTTAAATAGATGGCATAAAGCAATACATCAACAAATACAAATCCATTAGAGCTTTGATTGAGCCAGTAATTTCCGTCTCCAATTTTTGACTTTAAACGAATTCGTTCGTTAATGATTTTTTCAATTTTACCGATTTTTTTGAGCCCCAGATTCAAATCCCATAAACTGATTTTATTAGCATAATTTTCATAAAATGATAAAAGCGAATCAATGAATGTGTCGTAAGAGAATTCTATACTAGTTTTAGAATACCTATAGGTGAAAAATAGATTTTCAAAAAGAAGAAGTTTTAATTTTTCGTCACTCGTCAGATGGGCAACGTATTTTTCAGGACAATATAGGTTTGACACAGGGAATCCGTAAAGCAAACCGGTTTGATTGAATATATAGTGTAAACAATCTTCTAAACTGTCAGATTTTAATTTATATCCAATCTTCAGCTCGCCTTGCTTATGCAAATGAAAGAAAAATGGAATCCAGTTTTTAGAACCTGGAGAAATTCTGTTTTTATCTAATTGCATATCTAATGGCTAAGCCTCCTCCCCATGCAAAGCTTACTCTTGGAGTGAAGAATACAAAGGGTCCTGTATCAAGCGAACAATTAATAGGGACCTCGCTAAAAGTATATTCTATTCCTAAAATACCATTAATTCCTGTATGTAAAAAAGGACGATCTTCTGGTGTACTTGTGAAGCCAACTAAAGCTCCACCTCCATAGTACCAAGAAAATCCTGGATCTAATTCACTATTCACTTCATAATCCAACATGACAAACGCTCCAGTGCCATAATTTGTCTTTGAAAAACCGCCGATACTTGCCTCGATTGCTGTTTGATTACCAATAAAATGTTTTGCATTTAGTGTACCAAAACCAGGATATCCACCTTTAATACCAATAGCTGTTGTATAGTTTTGACTAAAAGAAATATTGGTTATTAGTAGAAAGAAAAGTAAGAGATTTTTCATATCAGAATAATTTATTCAAAGTTAAATTTTACCGGCGAGAGTGAATGCCTTCGTCTGGGTGAAAAATACACTTCCATCTGTTGAAAAAGCTTCAAAAAGCATTACATATACGCCAATACTGGCTTTTGCGCCGTCATTGGTTGTGCCATCCCAGGTAAAAGAACCGCTTGAACCCATCAGCTCATTACTAAAAAGATTTTTGATTATTCTTCCCTTATCGTCGTATATTGAGACCTGTCCCAATAGACCTTCTTCATTCATCTCATAGGTCACTTGAAGGACATCTTCGAAGCCATCGCTATCGGGTGAAAAAATGTTATTGGTAAAACTAAAGCTACCATTGTAAACGGCTGGAATATATTGTGAATTTTTTCTACCAGGTGTTCCAAAACCAATACTTTCTGCTGCTGAATGCCAATTAAATGAATTATTTGACTCTCCATTTGGGTCAATTCGCTCCAACGACACACCATCGGTATCATCCAAGAGAGAAAAGTGCCAGTCTGAACCATAAGAAACTTTGTCAATTAATTCAGTAAAGTTGAATAAATAGATACTGCTGGAATCGTTGTTGTAGCTTGGAAGGTTGCTCTGTAGAAATTTTCCATGAACACTTGCGGGATAGTTTTCTAGAATAAAGCTGGTGTCTTCACTTATCACCACATAATCATTTGGGTATAAGACATAATGGTCTTGAATGATATCGAAATTTGAAATTGTATCATCATCAAAATTTGCAAATTGCCAGTTCATTAGGTCAATATATTTATCGGAATTATTGTAGAGCTCAACCCAGTCTTTTCCATCCGTATACGGGTTACTTACAAATTCATTAATGATCACATCACCAATGATACCAGCTTCAGCCATAGCAAAGGTTCCAAACATGGTATTTGAGTTTAGCCAACAATCCTGTGCGCCTTGAATATTTAGAGAGTAAAGCTGACCTGTTTCAATATTTTCATTGAACTGAATGATCATACTATTTGCGAATGCACTAGCAATATATCGGCTTTGAATGATTAGGCCAGGAGCCGTATTAATTGATGCAGTTGCTAATGAAATTGAGTCCATTCCCTCATTAAAATAAATTTCCAGAAAATTTGGGGGCAGTGCGACTGTCTGTGTGATATATGGGGCATCCTCATCTGCGTTATTGTCATAAATGGAATTTTCTAATCCAGGAGTTCCTCCAGTTGCTGAATTTGATGCACTCCAGTTACTCGCGTCCGAACAAGGGTCGTTTAAATTAATGAGCTCCAAAGAGTATCCTCCGGACTGTTTGTTCTCATCCATATACCAATCGTCCGTATATGACACCTTATCAATTTGAATTCCATTTGGACCTGTAATTTGAATATCATCCCCCGAATTATTTAGGCTAGGGAAGCTACTTACGGCATAAACATTTGAAACCAAAAAAGAGTCAACATTAGAGGTAGATGTCAATATACCATAACTATCAGGAAGAATCCAACCAGCAACAATTGTACCTCCGGATGACGCATCATTTAATTGCCAATTGCTTAAATCAAAAATTTTGTCACTACCGTTGTAAATCTCAATGTATTCTGCATCAGGTAGACCAATAATGGGGGTGGGGTCAGCAAATATTTCAGTAATGATAAGATCTCCAGATTGAGGAGTTTCTCCAACCAGGTATTCATAGTTTAGTGATTGTTCGCCAGAGATGTTTCCTGAAACATCTTCTATATTGTTCGAAAATATTGTGTATGAACCACCATTTAGCATTGGGCTGACGAAGGATATGTGTATCAAAGCTGGGTTCGTCACGTCTACAGTACAGGTATTTATTCCAATTGAAGGCTGAATTTCATAGTTTGAAGTGAGCT
>QOQC01000029.1 GCA_003331365.1 Flavobacteriales bacterium
CATGATTCTCCTCCAACAAATTCTTCAGCTACAGCCCATTCATCAAGTTGGAATTTATACTCCGTTACATCTCCAACAGTCATTGGAATTGTTGCTTTCCAAAGACCAGAACCAGCATCAGTCATTGGATTACAGTCACCGCACCAATTGTTAAATCCTCCACTAACATAAACCGTAGTAAATGGATCTGCGTAAAGAGACATATCAACATTAAAAGTGACATTAGATGCACTACCTTGTCCTCCAGGACATGCTTCACAACTTGCAAAACAAACAACTGGTAGCAACGCGTTTTCAGTAATTTCTAAAACTCTATTGGTAAATCCTCCATCTGTTACGGTACAAGATTCTCCTCCAACAAATTCCTCTTGATCCGTCCACCCATCTACAGTGAATTTATACTGAATGGTTCCTGGGTCTAGTGGTAAAGTAACTTTCCATATTCCTCCTCCAGCGTCAGTCATTGGATTACAGTCTCCACACCAGCCGTTAAAGGTACCGTTGATGTAAACACCTGTCCCAATTGTTCCGGTATAATCGCTCATATCAACGTTAAATGTAACGTCGTATGTTGTTGGACCTGCAACAGTTCCTGATTTCTGATAGACAAAACGCCACCAACCTGGACCAAAATTGATGTCAGCGGTCATTGTATTGCCGTCAGGTGAAAAAGAAACATCGTACACTCGAGTACCTGTCTCTGCAGCGCCAGGTAATTCTGCACCATTCAATACTTTTGGTAAACCAATGTGTGTTCCCATTCCAGTTAATGTTAATTGAGTCCCATCAAAAGACCAAGTACCCGTAGCGTCATTATGTGGTGCTACTGGCGCTCCACATTCCTCTCCTGCAACTCCTTGCCATGGCTCGAGCCAGGTATCTGCTCCCATTCCATTTGCAAAATCTCCATTGGCAGAAAAAACAACACTGTCATCCCATAAACAAGCTCTCGTGGCAATGTCCGGTGTAGCGTTCGACCACCAACTTCCATCTCCAATGTTTGGACCAACAGCCAATGCTCCTGGTTGTTCTGCTAAATACCAAACACCTTCTACTTGGGCATAACTAGTACTAGCAATTAATAATAATAGTAACGTATAAATTTTCTTCATAATAAGTTAATTTGTTAATTGAATATTGCTAATTTATGAATAATAAGTGTATATATGACATTAAGGGTGTATTTTTTTTAACCCGAACACAAGGCACTCATTAATAGCATATTATAACAAACAGAATGCTTAATAATAATAAAATTTAAGAAATACTAAGAATGAAAGTTGTTATCTCACAATGGTAAATCCGCTCACGCAGTAAGCGGTTTTTTATTCACAAACCAAGCAAAAAATGCCAAATATGCGAAACATAGAACACCAATAATATAGCTGTTTTGAATTCCAATACTCTCAGACACTGAGCCTTGTAACCAACTTATAATTCCTCCCCCCATAATCATCATAATTAAGAAGCTACTCCCTTGACTTGTGTGTTTACCTAATCCTCTAACAGATAAAGCAAATATGCAAGGCCAAAGTGTACTGCAAAACAAACCTACACTGGTTATGGCATAAACACTAATCATGCCTGTTGTTGTCATACCTATAAATAATGCAACAATTCCAAGAACAGAAAAAATCAACAACATTCTTGCTGCATCTCCTTTACTTGCCATGTCGGCAGCTATTAAAACTAAAATAATGAGCCCATATACATAAAATGGTGTTAAATCATGATTTGCTATAGCATTTACAAGTAAGAAAACACCAAAAGCCAAATAAGGAGCTAAAAAACGCAATATTTTTTGAGCAGACATGTTATCGGTAAAAGCTTGAACTGCTCCTGTCCATCGACCTATCATTAAACTTGCCCAATACAGTGAAACATAAGGGGCAATTTCATCTATAGCAAAACCCAATTTGGATTCCATATAGGCAGGTAAATTTGCTGCGGTAGATACTTCAACTCCAACATATAAAAAAATCGCAACCATACCCAAAACCAGTTGAGGATATTGCAAAGCAGATTTTTTCGAAGATGAAACGTCATCGACAGATTCTTCAACTGTTTCCGGATGCTCTGGTAAGGATGAAAATTTTAGCAATACCGCAACGAGAATAAAAGCCAAGCCCAATATCAAATAAGGAACTTTTACACTCTCAATACTCATATTTGTACTGCCAGATGAAGCTGTTCCAAAAATCGCAAAACTTACAATTAATGGTCCGATGGTCGTTCCAAAGTTATTAATCCCCCCTGCAAGAGTTAGTCTTTGTGATCCGGTCTTAACAGGTCCTAATGCAATTGCCAAAGGGTTGGCAACGGTTTGCTGTAAGGAAAATCCCAAACCAACAGTAAAAAGACCTGCAAGCATTAAGGGATAGGATCCCGTATTTGCTGCCGGATAAAATAACAATGTCCCAAGAGCAGAAATTATTAAACCAAAAACCAATCCGTTTTTATATCCCATTTTGTTGACTAAGTCTTTTCCAATCATTAATGAAATTCCCATATATATTAAAGAACCAACGGTATAAGAGATGTAAAATGCAATAGAAACAAACTGACTTTGCCCTTGTGTCAAGTCAAAAGCTTCTTTAAAAACAGGAATTAAAATATCATTACTTGCAGCAACGAAGCCCCAGAAAAAGAAAACTGTCGTTAAAGTAAATAAGGCACTTTGATTTGATTTAGTTGACATAATTTTAACAATTTAGTCGACCAATATAAATGAAAAAATGAGATTAACTTATGTTTTTTTTCAGTTTTCTCGATTGTTTTGACAAAGAAAGTGTCTTAATGACAGTATCTGCAATACCTCTGGAGTCATATCCACAATCCGACCACAATTCATTTTGAGTTCCGTGATGAACATATTGATCTGGTATTCCCAACCTAATGATTTCCGCCTTGTATTTTTGATCTGTCATGAATTCAATAACTGCAGATCCAAAACCACCCATAATACAACCGTCCTCTACTGTTATTACCTTATCAAATTTGGTGAATATTTCATGAAGCATAACTTCATCAATGGGCTTAACAAAACGCATATCATAATGCGCAACTGATGCCCCAAGCTCAATTAATTCTGAGATTGCCGACTGCACAAAGTTTCCGGGATGACCTATTGAAACAATGGCCAAATCAGTTCCATTCGTCAGTCGTCTCCCCTTTCCAACTGAAATTTCTTTCATTGGCTTCTTCCAATCGGTCATTACTCCTTTACCTCTTGGATAGCGAATGACAAAAGGACCTTTATTCTCTAGCTGTGATGTATACATTAAATTTCTCAGCTCTTCTTCATTCATTGGTGCAGATATGGTCATGTTCGGAATACACCTCATGTAGGCCAAGTCGTACGATCCATGATGGGTCGCTCCATCAGCACCCACTAGCCCGGCTCTATCTAAACAAAATACAACATTCAAGTTTTGAAGAGCAACATCATGTAAAACCTGATCATAAGCCCGCTGCATAAATGATGAATAAATGTTACAAAACGGAAGCATACCCTGTGTTGCTAAACCAGCACTAAAAGTTACAGCGTGTTGCTCGGCTATTCCCACATCAAATGCCCTTTTCGGCATCGCTTTCATCATAATGTTCAATGAACACCCTGTTGGCATAGCAGGAGTCACTCCCATAATTTTATCATTTTTCTCCGCTAACTCAACTATAGTATGACCAAAAACATCCTGATACTTTGGAGGCTCTGGACTTTGAGGAATAATTTTAACTATTTCACCCGTTTCTTTATTGAAAACTCCCGGGGCATGCCATTTGGTTGGATTACCCTCTTCTGAAAATTTAAAGCCGGCACCTTTCTTAGTGATGCAATGGAGTATTTTTGGACCAGGAATGTCTTTTAAATCCTGTAATACTTTTGCCACCCCAATAACATCATGACCATCTATCGGACCAAAATATCGAAAGTTTAGAGACTCAAATAGGTTACTTTGATTTAGTAAACTCGACTTCAAAGCCGTTGACACTTTCGTTGCAATTGTCCTCCCATCAGGACCGAATTTTGAAATTTTTCCTAGCAATTTCCATACCTCATCCTTAACCTTATTATAGGTGTGCGAAGTTGTAATGTCTGTTAAATATTCTTTTAAAGCACCCACGTTTGGATCTATCGACATACAGTTGTCATTTAACACCACCAACAGATTAGCATCTTTTTCAAATCCAGCATGATTTAGACCCTCAAAAGCAAGGCCAGCAGTCATTGCACCGTCACCAATAACGGCGATGTGTTGAATGTTTTTATTTTGGTGGTTATTTGCAACAGCCATTCCAAGAGCGGCTGAAATGGACGTGGATGAATGTCCTACCCCAAATGTATCATAATCACTTTCTGACCTCTTTGGGAATCCAGATATTCCACCTTTGCTCCTATTTGTGTGAAACAGGTCTCTTCGACCAGTTAAAATTTTATGTCCATAGGCTTGGTGACCAACATCCCATACAAGCTGATCTTCAGGTGTGTTGAAAATATAATGTAAAGCTACAGTAAGTTCCACAACACCTAGACTTGCTCCAAAATGGCTATTTCCAATTTCGGAAATCACGTCAATGATATATTGTCGAAGCTCTGTTGAGACTTGTGGCAAGTCTTCAACTGAAAATTTTTCTCGGAGGTCTCGAGGAAATTCAATTTGACTTAATAAAGAACCGGCCTTGTAATCTGACATAGTTATTCTTAATACAAAATTATGTTTTTCGACATGATTAACCTAACAAATACAAACGAAAAAAGTTTCAATAAAATAAAATTATTCGGGCGTACGAACCCTGCGTTCAATATATACTGCTGTCAAAACAAACATAAGTAATAAACTATTCTGAATAATTAGGTTAACCGCAAAGTTATCAACCTTGATATATGGAGATAAAAAGAATAAGGCCAATGCTAGGGAAATGTAGAAAATGAATTTTTTCAAATTATAGGGAATCGGATAGTGTCTCTGTCCAAGAAGATATGAAATAACCATTTGGGTAAAATAAACAATCAAGGTCGCCCATGCGCAAGCCATGTAACCGAATTTAGGAATATAGATTATGTTTATCAATACGGTCAAACTTGCCCCAAATAAAGCAATATAGGCTCCGAATTTTGTTTTCCCACTGAGCTTAAACCAAATACTTTGATTATAATATATTCCCAAGAAAATATTGGCCATTAATAGTATTGGAACAACCTGAAGACCTACCCAATAGGTTTCATTTTGAATAAAATATTTGAAAATATCAATATTAAGAGTGACTAAAAGAAAGATTCCACAAACAAATGCAATAAAAACATTCATTATCTGGCTATATATTTTATTTCGATCCTGATTTTTCGTTTGACTAAAGAAGAAGGGCTCAGCCGCATATCGATACGCCTGAAGTAGAATGGCTATAAGCATAGCCAATTTATAAGAGGCACTATATATCCCCACCTGAGCCTCTGCGTAATCCAAAGAGGAGGGAACTTCAGGGTTATATAACATTTGTTTTAGGAGAATTCTATCTAAGGTTTCATTTATGATCCCGGCAAATCCTGCTATGGCAAGGGGAAATGAAAAAAACAACATTCTTTTCAATAATGACCAATCAATCCTTCGTATTAAAGAAAAAGACTTAAACAAAAAAATGGGCTTCACTAAAGAAGCGATTAGATTGGCTAAGAAAATGTAAAAAACACCTTGTTCTGGGTTATTATAGTCAAACCAAAACAATAAGAAAATTACATTCAGAATAATATTTACTGCAATTGAAGATAGCTGAATAATGGAAAATCTTTTCGCCTTTTCCTCTGCCCTTAATTTTGCGAGTGGTAAAGCACTAATGGCATCTATTGAAACAATAGCTCCGAGCATCACAATATACTCTCCATGCCCCTCATAAAGCAATAGAGAAGCAATATCTTGATAGAAAAGAATAACAATAAGAAAGAAAACAGAATTCAGCGAAAGTAATGCTGAAAGCGCAGTTGAAAAAACATTTTTTTTATCACCTTCATTTTGAATGAATTTGAAAAATGCTGTTTCCATCCCAAAAGTAAGTATGACAATTAAAAATGCGACCCAGGCATACAATTCTGAAACAACACCATAGTCAGCGGGATTAATAAATACATAAGTGTAGAGAGGGACCAATAAATAATTTAGAAGACGGCCAACTATAGATGATAAACCATAAATAGCGATTTCTCCAAATAGTTTTTTTATTGGATTTGCCATTAAGCTTCTCTGAAATTAGCTTTTCGTTTTTCTAAAAAGGCACTTGTCCCTTCTTTAAATTCCTTAGTTCCAAAACACTTTCCAAATTCTTCAATTTCAACCTCAAAACCATTAACACCATTTTTGAATCCCGCATTCACAGCTTTAATTGCTGATCGAATAGCCATGGGTGAATTTTTAAGTATTTTTCTCGCAATTCCTTCACAAGTTTCGATTAAATCTTTCTGTTCAACAATCGAATTGACTAAGCCATATTTCAAGGCCTCCTCCGCTGATATCATTCCAGCGGTGAATATCATCTCATTGGCTCTGCCCTTACCTACAAGTTGAGCTAACCTTTGAGTGCCCCCGTATCCAGGAATGACTCCCAAAGAAACTTCAGGCAATCCCATTTTCGCATTTAAACTCGCTATTCGGATGTGAGCAGAAAGTGCGAGCTCTAGACCTCCTCCTAAAGCAAATCCATTGATGGCCGCTAAAATGGGTTTAGGGAAGTTTTCGACATAATCAAAAAGAATTTCTTGTCCGTGAGAAGCAAGAACCCCTCCTTCAGCAATTGTAAAATCGGCAAATTCTTTGATATCCGCTCCTGCCACAAAAGCTTTTTCGCCACTTCCGGTTAAAATAACTACTCCTGTATTTGAATCCTCTTCACATTTTTGAAGTGCCAAATTTAAATCTTGAATGGTTTGTTTATTTAAGGCATTGAGCTGAGAAGGGCGGTTAATAGTAATATATGTCACGAAATCTTTCGTTTGGACGGTAATATTTTCAAACATCTGACAGTTTTTAGGCTAAAGATAATAGATAATCTGATTGTGCTTTTTATCCACTTTATATTTATTAATTCGGATATTCTTAAATTTTAAACAATTGATAACAGCTTATATTTCGTAATTTTGCGTCGAAATTAATTCCGTATCATCAAGCCGAAAGATGACGCTTAAAAATTTTTTACTGTTCACGAAATTCAGACTATCTTTTTTGGTTGTCTTATCTGCACTATCCGGCTATCTGTTTGCTGGGGGAAATGATCTTGAGGTGATCTTATTATTGATGACCGGAGGCTCCCTTGTTACGGCTGCCTCCAATGGAGCGAATCAAATCTGGGAAAGAGATTTAGATAAATTAATGAATAGGACCTCGAATCGACCCATACCGAGTGGCCATCTTTCAGTTCAAACAGCCAGTATAATTGTTATCGTATTATTTATTGCCGGGACAATGCTTTTATGGATGATTAATCTCAAATCTGCGCTCTTAGGCGTTTCCGCATTTTTGACCTATGTTTTTTTGTACACTCCCTTGAAAACCAGAACACCTTGGGCGGTTTTTGTTGGGGCTTTTCCTGGAGCAATTCCACCCATGCTAGGCGCGATTGCAGCTACGGATGCATTTGGATTCCTTCCGGGAATTTTATTTTTTGTCCAATTCACATGGCAATTCCCTCATTTTTGGGCCATCGCATGGGTTACACATGATGATTACCACAAAGCTGGCTTTCAGTTATTACCTTCTTCTCAGGGTAAATCAAAACAATCTGCTTTTCAAATTATGCTATACTCTTTAGCCCTTATTCCATTCAGTCTAACCCCTTGGTTGTTTGATTGGACAGGAGATACAACATTTGTAGTTGCCTCAATTTTGGGTATTCTATTCTTCTTTTACGCGTACAAATTGTTTTTAAATCTTCAAGATTCGGATGCCAGAAAACTTATGTTCGCTTCGTTTGTTTATTTACCGATTATTCAGTTTACCTATGTGTTCGATAAAATTTGAACCATTAAAAAATTAGAAAGCAATGGATTTATCAAAAGACAAAGACCCCGTTATTAACGAGAAAATGAAAAAAAATCTCGTATATGTGAGTATTTTCAGCATTATCATGTTTTTTGCCGGCCTATCATCGGCGTATATCGTATTGATGGGTGATTCAATTTGGGTAAAAGCGGCAATGCCAAGGGCTTTTTGGTGGAGTTCGCTTATGATCTTGCTAAGCAGTTTAAGTTTCATTCTTGCTATTTCTCAAGCCAAAAAAGATCAATTAACTGGGCTCAAGGCCTTAATGTCAATAACGCTTATTCTAGGGCTTTTATTTGTTTATTTTCAGTTTCAGGGATTCAGCCAACTAAAAGAAAAAGGCATCTACGGAACCAGTACGGTTATGGTATCTGAAGGAAAATATGGTACGCCTTTTGAAGTTCAAATAAACGGCGATTTTATTTATGTTGAAGACAACACTTACAAACTGAACGACAAACCTCTGTCCGGTAAAAATTTCGAGCTTTTCAATTCTTATCTCGGACAATTTATCCCAAGTAAAAAAAACCCGCTTGGTCAAACACTTTCAAAGAATATTTCAAACGTTGATTTATTTTACAAGGGTGAAAGGCTTATCGTGAAAAATAAATCCCTTTACATTAACGATTCAACACAGTTAGGGCCTTCAGACTTTAAACTACTGCACTACTTAGCACAAAATGTAAATGCAAAACGTGTGGATCTTGTTCCAATCGGACAACTAGAAAAAGATTACAGTATATGGTATAAGGGAGAAGAGCTTGTTATGAAGAAGCGAAAGCTTACAAGGAAAAATGGCAAGCCACTATCGAACTATGAGCTCAACGAGGCAGAAAGAACCAGGGACAATGCATCATCATTTTTATACCTTCTCACCTATGCTCATTTGCTCCATATTTTGGTCGCTTTGATTTACCTTTTACGTATTGTAATAAAAACATTTCGCAATACATTTAATTCAAAAAATCACCTTTCATTACGATTAACTTCGATTTTCTGGCACTTTTTAGGGCTTTTGTGGGGGTATTTGATACTTTTTTTGGTTTTTATTCATTAAACTTGCACAAAAATTTATTTAGATGGCAAGTCATTCAGCAGAATTAGATAAAGAAACATTATGGGGAGGAAAGGAATCACCTTTTCAAACGAGCTACGGGAAATTAATGATGTGGTTTTTTCTAGTTTCAGATGCCCTTTCTTTTAGTGGTCTTCTCGTCGCATATGGATTTACAAGACATGATACCATGGAGGCCTGGCCTATTGGAGAAGAGACTTTTAATTCTCTTCCGTTTCTCGGACATGGCTATCCCCTAATTTATGTTGCATTGATGACCTTTATCTTAATTGTATCTTCAGTTACTATGGTTTTGGCCGTGGAAGCAGGGCACAGAATGGATAAGAAGGGCGTAGTGAAATGGATGATTGCTACAATAATCGGAGGATTTTTCTTTCTAGGCTCTCAGGCTTGGGAATGGAGTCATTTTATTCATGGTTCTGAGTTTGGAAAAGTTGAACTCGCTGATGGTTCACAGGCAATTGTAAAAGGACACTTTGGAGAAATCGAAAGCTTCACTGTTGTTCAAGCTGGAACCCATTACAAGGAGGGAGATGTCATCAAAGAAGATCTCATGCACACCTTTCAGCACGCTATTGAGGAAGGTAATTTCACGAATGACGAATTATTAAAAGACAAAAAAATAATCTTACATGATGGATCCATTGCCACCATGAAGAAAAAGAAAGATGAGCACTTAAAACTCATTATCAAAAAAGATGGAAAGATCCACAAAGTCGGTGCCGAGATTGATGGCAAAAAAGCTGAAGATCTTTATTACACTGCAGCATTGAGCGGAACGCCAGATAGGGTAGTTTATGGTGCAAATTTGAATAAAAACGAATATGGTCCCCAGCAATATGGTCAGTTTTTCTTTTTTATAACAGGGTTTCATGGATTTCACGTCTTCTCGGGTGTACTCATCAATATACTTATTTTAATAGGAGTTATGAGGGGGGTTTATCACAAAAGAGGTCACTACGAAATGGTTGAAAAAACCGGTCTTTATTGGCACTTTGTCGATTTGGTATGGGTATTTGTATTTACTTTCTTTTACCTCATTTAAATTTAACACATTATGGAAAGAGACGATTTAATTGAATATTCACTTCACGGACACCACTCTGAAGATGAGGGAAAATTGATAAGAAAAAAAATCTGGAAGGTTACGATTCTTCTGACCCTTGTTACAATTATAGAGGTAGCTCTTGGCGCATATATAAAACAAAGCTCTGATATATGGCCTCTAATTAAATGGACCTTTGTTGTATTGACGCTTTTGAAAGCTGGATACATCGTTATGGTTTTTATGCACCTTGGAGATGAGCGGAAATGGCTCAGGAATGTGATTCTCATTCCATACACGCTATTCATTTTATATCTTATTTTTATTGCTCTTTGGGAGGCATTGGCTATCGGTGATGCCTGGATGACAGCTTAATATTACTGTTTGGCGAAAAGAAAATTCAATAACTTTTGGGGCTTCGCCCTCGTTTTAGGTCCAGCCGTGTTTTTTATTTTGATGGTGTTTTTTATGACCCGGTCATGTGAGCACAAATTCGAAACTTTAGAAAACTATGGAAACGTTAAACCCTTTTCATATATAGATATTAATGACAAAAAAAGGACCTCAACCGAATTTAACGGTGACATTGTTTTAATTACTACTATCCAGGAATCGTGTATAGACAGTTGTTCCATACTTTTGTGGCACATCAATCAAATGATTTATCAGCGAATATGGAAAAACCGCACCAAGAAGAGAAAGCAAACAAGAATCCTCTCTTTCGTGACTGATGGTAAAGGAAACCCTTCTGATCATTTACCCGAGGTGGAAGCCATTTTAAAAGATATGGTGCCTAACTATGACCCAACAATATGGATTCTAGCTAAAGGTGACGCAAAATCAATTTACGATATTGAACATAACGGAGCACGACTTATTCAAGATGGAATTCAATTTCAAGAACTCATGTTACTCATGGATAAAAAACAAAACTTGCGGATGGTATTGTCTGGTAAAAGAGAGGGGCATATCCGAAGAATGGAACAA
Source organism: Flavobacteriales bacterium (assembly GCA_003331365.1). Lineage (GTDB taxonomy): Bacteria > Bacteroidota > Bacteroidia > Flavobacteriales_D > Crocinitomicaceae > UBA952. The sequence goes on from QOQC01000029.1 coordinate 11,135, forward strand.
AGCATGGCCTTACTGCAAAAAGAATATGACAAGGCAAACGCCAAAAACAATTAATAATGAGGTTCTTTTTTGTGAGCATTATAGCCTTTTCCATTGCAAGCTGTGCTGAAGACTCCAACCAGCCCTTTCAGAAAAAATCAAATAGACTTCCCTTCATCGGTCAGGTTGATGTAATCGACATTGAAGAGGACGGAATAAAAAGAAAAGACACCTTGTTCGAAACCATTGCATATTTTGATTTTTTCAATGAAGACTCTGTTTTGGTTACGAATGAAACGTATGAAAATAAAGTATGGGTTGCAGAATTTTTCTTTGCATCATGTCCAACAATTTGTCCGATTATGAACTTACAAATGTCTCGTTTATACGGATGGCTAAAGGAAAAGGAATACCTTCCCTATTTCCAATTACTTTCATTCTCAATCGACCCCAATAATGATACTCCCCATGTTCTCCAAAAACATAAAAATAGTTATTGTGAGGACTGTGAAAATTGGAGCTTTCTAAGAGGTGATGAAAAGAAAACTCATCGGCTTGGAATTGAAAGCTTTAGAATATTTGCTGGCAAAGACGAGAAGGCAGCGGGAGGATATGCACATTCTGGGGCATTTTCTCTTGTGGATAAAAGTCAAAGAGTCCGAGGAGTATATAACATTACTGATCCCAATGGGGATTTGAACAAAAAAGAATACCAAAGGTTAAAACAAGATATTGATAAACTAATGCGATATGAATACCATTTCAAAAAACGATAAAAAACTTAAACAAGCGATATGGGCCGTTTCAATTATCATTCCCATTGCCGTAGCCATTTTATTTACTGTCAAAATTGAAGGACTTGATTTGGGCTTTCTTCCTCCGATTTACGCTTCCTTAAATGCACTTACGGCCATTGGTTTAATTGTCGCGATAATTGCCATTAAAAGAAAGAATAGGAAGCTTCATCAAAGGGTGATACAGGTTTGTTTGATTTTTTCCATTTTATTTTTATTACTTTATGTTTTGTATCATATGACCTCTGATACAACTCCTTATGGTGGGGATGGCATATTAAAAATGACTTATTTCTTCCTTTTGATATCACATATTTTACTGAGTATGGTCGTAATACCAATCGTTTTATTTGCATACCTTTTTGCTTGGCAGGGAGACTTTGTAAGACATAAGAAGTGGACAAAATTTGCGTTTCCACTGTGGCTATATGTTGCCGTTACTGGAGTTCTGGTCTATGTGATGATTTCTCCGTACTATTAATATTTATTTGATTAGGATCTCTACCCTTCGATTCGCTTCTTTTTCCATTTCGTTTTTTGGTTTAGCGTATACAGGTCGTGTAAAACCAAAACCTTTGGCACTTAAGCGCTCCTTAGCTATCCCCGCTTGAAATAGATATGTCAATACACTTTTGGCCCTTTTTTTTGACAGCCGTTTTGATTTCATCGACTGTTTCCCGTCTCCGTTTACATGTCCTTGAATTTCTATATTTACAGTTGGATTAACCAATAAAAAATCCCTTAAACGATTAAGCTTAGGTGCAGATTCCTCCAGAATAATTGCCATTCCAGCGGCAAAATAAATTTCGTCAATTTTAGCTACGGTTCCCCTTATCAAGGGTTTTAGGTAAATCGTATCTTGAAATCCATTTTCCCCCAAAATAATTTTGTAATCCTCCTTGTCAAAGGATAAAAATCCTTCGGCATCAATTTTCAGCTCGCATTTTTTTACACTTCGTTTAAGGTTCATAATTAAATCACTAGCTACATAAGCTCCATCTATTTCGTTAGAGCCATTAAACGATATTTTCCCCTTTACAGGTTTTTTATTTTGTGCATTACGAATGCATAATGAAAACTTTTTGTCTCTTGAATGACCCGTCAAATCAAATAATAATGAATCTATAATCTCATTCCCTTGAGCATCCTGAGGCGAAAAATTAATTTCCAATTCAAGTGAGTCCGTTATTTTTTCTTTTCCGGCCAGAACGATTGCATATCTCATTCCGCCCTCTACAAAAACGTTTTGCTCACTTAGTTTGGTGTTATTTGATTCATTAAATAACAATTTGGCCCTACCATTATCAAAATCTCGGCAAATTCCTTCACTATTTTCAGCCAAAATATAGGTAGTAAAAGAGATCCCCTCGTGTTTTGTGTTGAGTAAAATTAGTCCGGATGAAGGAGGGTCAAAAAATAACCATACCTGATTTTTGGAAAGTTCTTGATTTTTAGCATAGCCATTTAAACCTGATTTATCAATTCCTTTCCTTCCCTGAAAGGCCAAATGATAATAGTTATTATGTGATAAAGATATCCCCTGCTCACAAGAGTAATATGAAGTTCTTTGGCCTAACGAATTCAAAGAGACCAACGCTATCATCATAATGCAAATTATATGACCCCTCATTTAATCAATTCTAATTTTTAAATTCCCTGTAATACTCGTTCTAATAGCTATATGTTTGGAAGATAATAATAAGTTCTCGATTCTCAAATCACTTATGCTTGTTTCTGCATGAATTCCGCTTACAATTTCACTATTTAGCTTTTTCTTTATGTTGGATTTTATAGCTGTCAGATGCTCAGATAGATCAATTGTAGATTTTTCCTTTAATGAATTGATGACCTTTTTACTCATCAACCACTCTGCAGATTTTAAAAGGAGACTTTTTGTTTCAAATTCAAAATCAATATCATTAAAACGTAATAACTGATTTTTTTTATCTAAAAAGGGTGTGGCAATGAGATAAAATGTTCCGTTTCGATGACCCTCAAAAACCAGCTTAAATACAAGTTTGCTATCTTTTACACCTACAATAGCAAGATCTTTTATGACAAAATCTTTTCCTTTAATTTGAATTTCATAATTGTATAATTCTTTGCTCAGAATGGCGGAAAGAGAATCAAAGCTCGCCTTGAAATCTGCGGTTATATCAAAGCCATTTATCTCTTGATGCGTAGACATATCTTCCAGGTTCACATTCGCTATGGCCTCATCTTGAGTAGATACAAAGGGTGCAAAAAACAAATTTAATGAGACATTTGCAGTTCTTTCCTGATATTGCACATCACTTATTGTTATTCTTTTTGGATTCATATTCAAGAGACCGTATGACCCTATCTTCATAGGATTGTTAAGCTCTCTCCAAAGTGAGTCCACCTTCCTTTTCAGATTAATTTGAGAAATCTCTTTATCAATTTTTTCTTCCATTCCTCTTAGCTCTGCCTCCATTTCTTCCTTTACCTCGTTGGTTACATCATAGTTAATAAATGTAATTTCACATGGGTCTTTAATTTTGAAATTCTTCAGCTTGGTAGTAGAACTTAAAGTGTAGTTCTTATTTAATTTTATGCTCGTTCCATAAGTCATGGTATACCTGATTCTTGACTCGTCAATTCCGCAGGAGCCATAAATTCTTGGGATTGTACAGGAGCTGTTTCCTAGAACCGTAACGCAAAGTGGACAATAATTTAGCTTTAGGGAAAAATCACCATTTATGGTATAGAGTACCTCTTTAGGAGACGTGTTAAATTCAAATGGAGCTCTCCTAAAATGATAAGCATAACTAATGCCTTCGCAAGATTGTTCGGCTCCACTAAACTCTCTTGGTGTATTTGACTCTACCATATTAAATATAGGGCTCAGGCTTGCCTGAAGGTCTATATTCATAACCGATTCTTTTGGAGTAAACGGCTTTAACTCGACGCTTTCAAGTTTCGGGATTGTTGCTTCAATTGATCGGCAACCATAAGCAATAACTACAAAGAAACATATGAAAAAGCAAAGTTTATATGACATTTAATTCTCGTTTCTGGCTCTGCCAAATTAATTGATTTTTTTAACTCTCAGCATTGAGCAACTCAAGTTCTGTATCTCTTTTTTTTTCTTAACGGGAAATTTGAAAGTGTATTACAATCAAAAGGTGCGAAAGAATAACTAAATTTGCTCTTCTTTATGCCCTTGAAATAAAACATTCACAATGCAAAAACCAACCATAATTTATACCAAAACGGATGAAGCTCCGGCGCTCGCTACTTATTCATTTCTGCCTATTGTAAAGGCATTTGCTTCTAGCGCAAATCTCAATGTAGAAACGAGAGACATCTCTTTGTCGGGAAGGGTGCTGTCTCAATTTTCTGATGTGCTTACCGAAAATCAAAGAGTTAATGATGCTTTAAGTGAATTGGGTATGCTGGCTAAAACTCCTGAGGCAAACATCATTAAGCTTCCAAACATAAGTGCTTCAATCCCTCAATTAAAAGCAACTATTAAGGAGCTACAGGATAAAGGATATGCTTTGCCAGACTACCCCGAAGATCCTAAAAATGAAAAAGAAGAAGAAGTAAAGGCCATATATGACAGGGTAAAGGGAAGCGCTGTAAATCCTGTTCTTAGAGAGGGGAATTCAGACAGGAGAGCTCCAAAAGCAGTAAAAAATTATGCCCGAAAAAATCCGCATAAAATGGGTGCCTGGACGTCAGAATCCAAAACACATGTCGCATCTATGTCGGGGGGAGATTTCAAATCCAATGAAAAGTCAATAACCATTCAAAATGATGATAACCTGACTATTTCTCTTGTTTCTGAAGACGGTCAAAAAGTCGTTTTAAAAAATGCCATAAAGGTATTGAAGGGAGAAATTATAGACGCCACGTACATGTCTGTTGCTGCTCTCAAAAGTTTTTTGGAAAAAGAAATTATAGATACGAAAGAAAAAGACTTGTTGTTTTCATTACATATGAAAGCGACTATGATGAAAGTTTCAGATCCTATTATTTTTGGTCATGCAGTAAGATCCTTCTTTAAATCCTTATTTGAAAAGCATAATGATGTTTTCTCTGAATTAGGTGTTGATGTGAATAATGGATTTGGAGATTTAATATCTAAGTTGAATAAACTCCCCGATGACATCAAACAAGAAATAATGGATGACATTCATCAATGTTATAAGGATAATCCAGCCTTGGCTATGGTAGATTCGGATAATGGGATTACCAACCTACACGTGCCAAGTGATGTAATTATTGATGCCTCTATGCCTGCTATGATTAGAACTTCGGGTAAAATGTGGAATTCTGAAGGCAATACTCAAGATACCAAAGCTGTTATTCCTGACTCATCTTATGCTCCAATATATCAAGCAACCATAGACTTTTGTAAGCAAAACGGTGCCTTTGATCCCACAACAATGGGGAGTGTCTCAAATGTTGGCTTGATGGCTCAAAAAGCTGAAGAATATGGGTCACACGATAAAACCTTTGAAATTTCTCAATCGGGAACCGTTCAGGTAAGCGATGATAGTGGCTCTGTTTTAATAGAACACACGGTTAGCAAGGGAGATATATGGAGAATGTGTCAGGTAAAAGATTTGCCAATACAGGACTGGGTTAAACTTGCTGTAAACAGAGCTCGGGCTACTGGTAACCCTGCCGTTTTTTGGTTAGATAAAAATCGAGCGCATGATGCACAGCTGATTGAAAAGGTAAATCTTTATCTTCTAAACCACGATACCGATGGTCTTGATATTTCTATTCTTTCACCTTTTGATGCCACACTTTTTTCTCTAGATAGAATTAAGAAAGGTCAGGATACTATTTCTGTTACCGGTAACGTACTTAGAGATTACTTAACCGATCTTTTCCCCATTTTAGAGCTCGGAACTTCTGCGAAAATGTTGTCTATCGTTCCCCTTATGAATGGAGGAGGGCTTTTTGAAACGGGAGCAGGAGGGTCCGCTCCTAAGCATGTAGATCAATTTGAAAAAGAAAACCACCTTCGCTGGGACTCATTAGGAGAATTTCTGGCACTTGCGGTTTCATTGGAGCACCTATCAGAAACCACTGATAATTCAAAAGCACGTGTTTTGAGTGAAGCACTAGACGCTGCCACGAGCACTTTCTTACTCAATGATAAGTCTCCATCAAGAAAATGTGGAGAGCTAGACAATCGTGGTAGTCATTATTACTTGGCCTTGTATTGGGCACAAGAGCTTGCCAATCAAAATGATGACGAGGACCTTAAAAATAAATTTACAGAAATAGCAGAAGCACTAGGCGCAAATGAAGCAACCATCATAGATCAGCTCAATGGAACACAAGGAAAGCCAATGAATGTTGGTGGTTATTATTTGCCAGATGACCAGCTCGCTTCAGCTTCTATGAGGCCAAGTGCTGTCTTAAATGAGATTATTGATGGAATCGGATAAACCAATTCTGTTTTTATTTTGTTTAAATTTGATAAATGCTAAAATCTAAAGACGCTCAAATCAATTATCTGAACATCGCCTTGATGTTTATGAGTGCGATTTTGGCCTATTACATGCCATTTGAAACCTTCTTATTTGCATATGCGTTTCTCGGCCCTCTTCATTATTTAACCGAAATCAGCTGGTTGCACGATCGACAATATTTTTCCAAGGGGAAGTATGATTTCACCTTTTTGCTCTTTATCGGAGTGGCGCTTTCTATTGCTGCTTTTGCCAATGACTTTGAATTTTTAAACTTTGAGCTATCTCCTCCTTTGGTTGATGCAAAAACAGACTTTGTGCAATGGTATTATAGCATGAGTTTTGGTGATATATTTATCATGCTTGCTTTATTCAGTGCTGTATTATTTGTACTATTCAAAGACATAAAAATCAAATTAGCCTCCATTTTAGTGATGTTTATAATTGTATATTTTTCATTCAATTTAGACATGGATCTACTAGGTATTTTTATTCTTATTGGTCTTTTCAGTGCGGCACTATTTGTTTTTGTAAAAAACCTATATATCAAAATAGCATGTATTGCTTTACTCTACCTAGGGATATATTATACGTATAGCCCAGATTGGTTTGGATTAGACACCGAATTTTTAAGTGAAGATGAGGTTCTTGATGCAACATCAGAGAAAAATCAATTCAAAAATAGTTCTGTCATTTTTGCATTGACTTCACTTGTTCCAACACTCATTCATGTATATGTATTTACGGGCTTGTTTATGTTATTTGGAGCGCTCAAATCCCGAAGTAAAACAGGACTGCTCTCTATTGTATTTTTTATTTCTATTCCTGTACTTCTGGTATTTTCTTTGCCCGTGAAAAAAGAAGGCAATTACCTCTCGAACTATGGAACAGAAGCCTACTATGCTGAAGGCACTGGTTTTTTTAATACAAATGTGAGTATTCTCAGACAATTTGAGCTTACGCCTAACATGACACACCAAGATTATATAGACAACTTTGCAAGTGATTCGGTTGAAAAAGAAAATTTGTCTTTAATGTGGAAAGATTCTTTGAATAAAGACTTTATTATTGCCAACAAGGAACACCCCCTTTATATGAAACCCATAGCTTTTGCTGATGCAAAAAGAGGAAGTCAAAAAGACAATTGGTGGTCTTTGGTGTTCTTCTCTGAGGTAGGTATTATGCTCATGCGATTTATTGCCTTTGCTTATCTCTATCACTATTTAAATTGGTTTAGTAAAACGGAGATCATCCGTTGGCACAAAGTGCCAAAAATAAGATTCATTGGAGTGATTGCTCTATGGCTAATAGCATGTGGCCTCTACGCTTATGACTACGCGATAGGGTTGAGCTTTTTGTTCTTTTTAAGCTTTACACATGTGTTACTAGAGTTCCCTCTTAACGTTACATCTATAATTGGAATTGGAAAGGAAACAAGATCCATCATAAAACATGGATTCTCTAAAAAGGACTCCTAGCAAATAATTTTCCTCTATGAAACTTTTACTCTTTTTTGCCTCTACTTTAGTTGGTCAATTGGTTTATGCCCAGGATGGCGCTCTAGTTGAAATAAGGGAAGACGGCGCATACACGCTTTCAACTTACGGTGCATCATATTTTGCCAATCTATCTCTTGAATGCACGGGAAAAACTTCCCCTCATTTTATTCAAAGGGTGTATAAAAAAAGATACGAGATTAAATATGTAGATACCATTTCAGGAGAAGATTATTGGCCCTCACTTAGAGGGCTAAATGAAGAACCCTCTCCGAAAGATTTGTGGCCTTCGTTTTATGGATGTTTCGACTGGCACAGTAGCGTGCACAACCACTGGTGTCTTGTAAAGCTTTTAAAAACATTCCCCAATATTCCCAAAGCCAAACAAATCAGAGAAAAGCTTAACGAAAGCTTTGATCCAGCCAATATAAAAAGGGAAACGCAATTTCTAGAAGCAAATGAATTTGGACTTTTCGAATTTCCCTACGGACAATCTTGGTTGCTTAAAGTGGCAGATGAATTGGCCGATTGGGATGACCCTGATGCAAAAATATGGCTTGAAAACTTGTCGCCTTTGACCGCATATATTGTGGGAGCACATAAGTGGTTTTGGCAAAATGTAACGCCTAAAAAGCTAATCAGCGGAAGTCATGATAGCCCCTCTATGGGACTTGCTTTTGCATATGATTATGCCCTTACATTTGATGATGAAGAATTAAAGGAAATTGTCGAGAAAACAGCTCTTCAGTATTATTTGAAGTCCGGATACAAAGATTTATCAGAAGAACCTATTGGCTATGATTTCATGTCGGGAGGGCTTCTGGTAACGGACATTATGAGGAAAATACTCAGCCCGAAAAAGCTTAAAAAATGGCTCAAGAGGTTTGCCCCAGAATTACTTGATGAAAAGAAAGCTCAAATTGTCATGAACATTAAAAAAACAAGTAAGCACGACGAATATGAATCACATTGGGATGGTTACCACCTGAACAGAATTTGGTGTCTTAATGGGCTTCTCAAATCGTTAGAATCTCAAAATATAAGCCCTGAGATCACATCCATTTGGATTAAAAACATGAATATCATGTGGGATTATGCACAAGAGAGTATAGGGGTTGGCAATTACGATATCGACCATTGGCTATCCTCGTTTTCCGTTTTTGCACTGTTGGGATACG
>QOQC01000003.1 GCA_003331365.1 Flavobacteriales bacterium
CGCTCACAAATTTCAATTCTTCGTTCATAATTGTCGGCTTGACCTTTTTCATCAAATGCCATAACAATAACGGCAGCGCCATACATCTTGATTATTCTGGCTTGTCGAATAAATTCTTCTTCACCTTCTTTAAGTGAAATGGAATTCACAACCCCTTTACCTTGGATACATTTCAGTCCAGCCTCGATGATTTCCCATTTTGAACTATCGATCATTACCGGCACTCGTGCAATATCTGGTTCAGAGGCTATTAAATTCAGGAACTTGACCATAGCGTCTTTACCATCAATCATTCCCTCATCCATATTCACATCAATAATTTGAGCACCTCCATTCACTTGATCTAATGCTACCGCTAATGCAGATTCATAATCACCTGCCTGAATCATTCGAAGAAAAGCACGAGAACCAGTGACATTGGTTCTTTCTCCAATATTTACGAAGTTGCTTTCTTTGGTTACAATTAAGGGTTCAAGACCGGATAATTTAAGTGTTGCAATAGACATTAGCTTATCATTCTTGGTTTATATTTTTTTGCTCTTTCGGCAATTTCAGAGATGTGTTCGGGGGTTGTGCCACAGCAACCTCCTATAATGTTCACCAATCCATCCTTTAAAAATACTTCAATCTGATCAGCCATCATTTCTGGTGTTTCGTCATATTCGCCAAATTCATTTGGCAGACCTGCATTTGGGTGAGCACTTACGTTGAATGGTGATGTTTGGTTCAGAATTTGAAGATAAGGTCTCATTAAATTGGCACCAAGAGCACAATTCAAACCAATACTTAGAAGTGGCATATGAGACAAGGAGATTAAAAAGGCTTCCGTAGTTTGTCCCGTTAGTGTTCTACCACTTTGATCTGTTATCGTACCAGAAACCATAATGGGAAGATTTACTTCTTCTTCGTCAAATACCTTCTGAATAGCATATAATGCTGCTTTTGCGTTTAATGTATCGAATACTGTTTCAACCAAAAGAATATCTACTCCACCTTCTATTAATGCTGATATTTGTTCTTTATATGCTGAAACAAGGTCATCGAAACTTACCGCTCTGTAACCAGGGTCATTTACATCTGGAGAAATGGATGCCGTTCGATTTGTTGGACCGATAGACCCTGCAACAAATCGGGGTTTATCTGTAAACTCTTGAGCCACCTCTTTTGCAATTTTAGCACTTAAGAAATTGATATCATAAACAGCTTTTTCTAAATCATAATCGGCTTGGGCAACAGAGGTTCCTGAAAATGTATTCGTTTCGACAATGTCCGCTCCAGCAGCAAAATATTTTCGATGTATATCCCTAATTATTTCTGGACGGGTAATTGATAATAAATCATTGTTGCCTTTCAGCGGTTTGTGATGGTTTTCAAATGCTCCTTCTCTGAAATCAAATTCCTCTAAGTCATGTCTTTGGATCATTGTTCCCATGGCGCCATCCAAAATTAAAATTCGTTTACCAATAAGTGATTCAATAGTCTCTTTCATATTAAATGTATCGAAGTAAAGGATAAAGATGTAAGCTTATCTTTTCGGAAGTGCCGAGTGGATTTGGCACCTTTTCATTTGAACATGCAGGTTGCCAAGGTTTCGTAGGGCCAATCCCTCCACCTTTCTTCATAAGTTTATTTAAAGAACGTGAGGTAAAATTAATGTATTTTAGCTCTTGAATTCAGATATCATAAGGAAATGAGAAAAAAAAATCGTTTTAAAGCTGCCTATCATGGATTATGCTCAGTCTATGGAAGTGAACAAAACTTTAGAATTCATCTTTTTGCTTTTTCCCTGGTAATTTTATTAGGAGTTTTTTTTGGTCTTACCAACCTAGAATGGATTGCCATATTAAGCTGTTCTTTTTTGGTTTTAATTTGTGAGGTTTTCAATACGGCTTTAGAAAAATTATGCGATCATATTTCTCCGAATCATGATGCCCTGATCGGAAAAGTAAAAGACATTTCCGCAGCAGCAGTATTGATTTCTTCAATAATGAGTATCGTTGTTGGAGCTTTTGTTTTTATACCATATCTGATTGAGTTATGTGTTGATCGAGCTTAAATATAGAGCCCGGAAGTGCGCGTATAATTTGTCTAAGTTCTAAACTTAAGATGAGCTCATGTAATTGGGATACTGAAAACTTAGAAAGCGCAACGAGCATATCAAAGTGAACCCCGTCCTCTCTGTTCAATAAATTGACAATTACAGATTCATTTTGGGTTAATTGAATTTTTGATTCATTGTTTTTCGAAGTTTTTTTCCAATTCATAAGTTCGAAAAAGTCAGCGGTATTTTCTAATAGATGCGCTTTATTTTTCTTAATTAATTCATTGCAGCCTTCTGATGAGTTTGAAAAAACAGAACCTGGAACTGCCATGACTTCACGATGATATCCGTTGGCTATTTCAGCTGTTATTATTGCGCCTCCATGTTTTGGAGATTCAATGACTATGGTTGCATGAGACATTCCTGCAATGATTCTATTTCTTTTTGGAAAACTGTATTTTGTAATCTGGTGATCAATTCCAAATTCGGTAAGTAGACCTCCATTTGTTGTCATTTTTCCAGCTAGGTTTCGATTTATTTTAGGATAAATGGTATTTAATCCATGACCAAGTACTCCAATAGTTTGGATATTGTGTTTTAAGCAACACTCATGAACAAAGGTGTCAATCCCACAGGCCAAGCCACTAATGATTATTACTTCTTGATTTTCAAAACTCGAAATAAGCTTTTCAACCATTTGTTTTCCATAAGAAGATGCCCTTCTTGTTCCAACCACAGAGACCAATCTGCCTTGTATCTGTTTATTCCCTTTATAGTATAGGGTTATAGGGGCATCTGAACACTCTTTGAGTAAGTCAGGGTATTTGATATCATCAAAAAAAAGCGTTTGAATACTAAATTTTTTATTGAATTCCAATTGCTTTTGAGCTTCTGCAATTGCGTGTTTACGGTTCATTTGGATAAGTCGTTTTTTACTCACCTCATAGCGTTTGGCAAGTACACTAATGTCCTCTTCAAAAAGGATATTTAGACTCCCTATTCGCTCATGCAATTGCTTTATTGTTTGAATTCCAATACCATGTAATTTCGATGCCGCTATTTTGTATAATTCCATTCGAATATGTAAAATTTTATTAGTTTCGTTATATAAGTTAACAAAAATATAGATGCGTTATACCCTTATAATTCTATTTCTATCCTGTTTTAATTTATTGTTTTTTACAAGCCATTCACAAGTGACTGGAACGATTAAGGATGGACATAATGGAGAAGAATTATATGGAGTGAGAGTGGAGATTCAGGGTGGACAAAAAGCACTCTCCGATGTATCTGGTAAGTTTACTTTAAACCCAACGACCTACCCAGTATGGATCAAAGCTTCCTTAATGGGATATATGTCAGATTCACTTATGATAACAGGACCACAACCCGTTGATTTTTTGCTTTATGAGCAGGTGTTGGAAATCAAAACCGTCGTAGTTTCTGCAGGGAGAAGAAATCAGGATATTGAAGATATTTCCGTTTCAATGGAGATACTAAAACCAGAACTTATAAACAATAAAGGATATGCGAATCTGGAGCAAGCTGTTGACCAGAGCCCTGGTGTTTATGCCATGGACGGACAAGTCAGTATAAGAGGAGGTGGAGGTTATGCTTACGGTGCGGGTAGTCGTGTATTGTTATTGTGGAATGGAATTCCCATGATGTCTCCTGATATTGGTGATGCCAAATGGAATGCCATCCCGATGGAGCAGGCTTCTCAGATTGAGATTATGAAGGGAGCCTCCTCTGTTCTTTACGGTAGCGGAGCCCTAAACGGTGTAATTGCCTTAACAGAAAAAGAACCTAATCCTAAAGGTGAGTTAAAGGCAAAGATACAGTCTGGAATATATGATAACCCACGGAGGTCTTCAATGAAGTGGTGGAATAAAAACCCTACGTTTCATTTGGCTGATTTATATTATGGAAAGTCATCTAAAAACTTTGGCTTTACAATTGGAGCGAATGCCTACTTGGATTCAGGTTTTAGGAAGGAGGAAAGTGAAGAAAGGTACCGACTGAATGGTACTTTTTATTTTAAACCTGAAAAAAATAAAAAACTAAAAGCTGGTTTAAGTTACAATGCACAATATCAGGATGTTGGTGTTTTTGTATTGTGGAAAAATGACTCTATGGGTTACGAGCCGCAAGACAACACCATTGATAGACAGAAATCCATCAGACTTAGTGTTGACCCATACGTTAAGTTATATGACAAGTATAACAATAAGCACTATTTCAAGTCTCGATATTATTTAGTAACCACTGGGAATACGGAAAATTTATATGCAAATTCTTTAGCGGAGATGTATTATTTTGATTATCAGTTCCAGAGAAATATGGGGGTGGGTAACACATTAACAGCTGGATTTTCAAATACTGTAAATCGTGTAGACAGCTGGGTATTTGGTGATCACCTTTCGGAAAATGCTGCAGCGTATGCACAATTCGAAAGCAAATTTAAAAAAATGGACTTTTCGGCTGGTATGCGCCTGGAGTGTTATAAAATTGATACACTTGACTTTGATTCAAATATATATTTCAAATATTTGGATCGAGATGAAGTCCTGGATTCTTTAAAAATACCCATTTATCCTGTTTTTAGAGCAGGCTGGCATTATGAGATCAACCCTGCTTCGCACCTTCGCGCTTCCTTGGGTCAAGGTATTCGTTTCCCATCAGTAGCCGAGCGTTTTGTTTCGACTTCAGTAGGCGGATTAATTATTTTCAAAAATCCAAACCTTAAGCCAGAAAAAGGATGGGCAGCTGAAGTTGGGTACAAACAAATTTTAAAACTTGGTGAATGGAAAGGCTATTTTGATGTTTCTGGATTTATTAATCAATACAGCAATATGGTAGAGTTTACTTTTGGAATTTACAATCCAGATTCTATTGTGTTGCAGGCCTCTGATCCGGACCAGCTTGATTATATATTAAATTGGGTAGGTTTTCAGGCACAAAATGCAGAGCGTGCTCGAATTACTGGTTTGGAATTTTCTTTTAATAGCGCAGGAAAGATTGGCGATGTTGAATTGACTTCATTGTTAGGCTATACCTACATGAATCCAATTAGTTTAAATGAAGATTCTATATATCGAATGACTTTTTCTGATACCAGCGTAAACTTATTGAAATACCGTTTTAAACATCTTGCTAAGGTTGATGTGCAGGCAACCTATAAAAAATTCTTTGTTGGCTTTAGTTGTAGATATAATAGCTTTATGAAGAATATTGATGCTGTTTTTGAAGAGGATGTGGATCCCTCAGAATCGGAGATTTACATTTTACCAGGATTGAGTCAGTATAGAGAGATGTATAACAAAGGTGCCTTTGTAATGGATGCCAGAATGGGTTATCAATTTAGTGATGCAATAAAGCTAAACTTGATTGCAAACAATTTTTTGAATACTGAATATGTCTCAAGACCAGGGGATGTTCAACCTCCACGTAGTTTTATTGTTCAGCTGCAGTTCAATTTATAATAAATCATTTTTGTTTGGAACAAAAGTTTATTTTTATTCAATCTAAACCGACAATATGAAAAGACTTTTACTTTGTTTTTTACTTTTATCAATAGCCTTCAATTTGAAATCACAAATTCAAGGAAAGGTAGTTGATGCTTCTACGGGAGAACCCATTATTGGCGCAAAAATTTATGCCTCTGATGGTCAAAGAGCTATTTCAAACTTTGATGGCGACTATAACTTAGCTTGTAAGGAGTTTCCCGTACTACTTGTTGTTAAAATGCTTCAATACGTGAATGATACAACTACGATTGAGTCAAGTGGTAGATATAACATTAAGCTTAATGAGCCTGTTACAGACCTTCAAACAGTTGTGGTTTCTGCGGGACGAAGAAAACAGGCCATTGAAGAAGTGCCAGTCTCAATGGAGATTATTCGGCCAGAATTAATCGATAACAAAGGAATTACTAGTCTTGACCAAGCTATTGAACAAACTCCAGGAGTTTCAACATTTGACGGTCAAGTGAGTATTCGAGGTGGAAGCGGGTTTTCCTATGGAGCCGGTAGCCGTGTACTTCTTTTGTGGAATGGAATGCCACTTTTATCGGGTTATGCGGGTGATACACAATGGAATGCCATTCCCATGGAGCAGGCATCTCAAATTGAAGTCATGAAAGGAGCATCTTCAGTTTTACACGGGAGCGGAGCCCTGAATGGAATTATTGCGCTAACAGAAAAGGAACCTGGCACGACACCCGAAACCAAAGTCAAATTGCAATACGGGATTTATGATAACCCTAGAAGGGCATCTCTAAAGTGGTGGGACACGAACCCGATGACTCAACAAGTTGAAGTATATCGTGGTCACATGTTCAAAAATATGGGATATACGATTTCGTCAACATTTTTTCATGATGGAGGATACAAAGCAGGAGAAACTGAATACAGGGGAAGAGTTAGTGGATCCCTATATTTTCGCCCTCAGAAATGGAAAAAGGTCAAGGCTGGAATTGGATACAATTACCAAATTCAAAAAACAGGAAATTTCATCATTTGGGAGAGTGATTCTTTAGGTTATACACCTCAAGGTGGAGTTGATACAAGTAATTCTGCGTCCACCTTAACCTATAATTTAGGTCACCGACTTTTCCTTGACCCATACATTAAAATGATTGACAAGTACAATAATCGTCATTCTTTTAAAAATCGAATTTATTATGTCAAAAATGGCATTTCAGGAACTGAAGGACAGAGCAGTGCGGCTACAATTTATTATTCAGATTATCAATTTCAAAAAGAATATGCCAACGGATTTACCTTGACATCAGGGATTTCGAATATCACAAATGTAGTTCGCTCTGAATTGGTAGGTGATCACAATTCACTAAATACAGCCATTTATACGCAAGTTGAACATCACATTGGCGATTTTGATTTTACGGCAGGTTTGAGGTTAGAGTATTTTGAAATGGATGGTGAACGAGGAGACAGTGATTTTATGATTTCTAAAAAGGATTCAACGATTTTACCGTTTTATCCTGTTGCGAGATCTGGGTTCCACTATCAGTTGGCTGAATACACCCATTTAAGAGCATCTATCGGACAAGGAATCCGATATCCTGCTGTAGGTGAAAGATATATTAATACAAGTGTAGGAGCGCTAAATATTTTTCAAAATCCTCAACTTAAACCCGAAATTGGTTGGGCTGCGGAATTAGGATTTAAGCAAGGGGTTCGAATTGGAGATTGGAAGGGGATGTTTGATGTTGCAGCTTTTATTAATGAGTATCAAAATATGATTGAATTCACTTTTGGTATATATAACCCTTTGAATGGAGCACTTTTAAATACGGACACGCCTGAAGGTTTAGAAGAGTATTTAGATCTAGAAAATCAGGGGTTTAGTATATTTGAAATGATTGGATTCAGAGCGCAAAATGCTGAGGCTGCAAGAATAACTGGTTTGGATTTTTCTTTTAACAGTATGGGGAGTATTGGTGATGTAGAAATTGTTTCGTTAATAGGATATACATACATGAATCCGATTAGTTTGAACAACGACGCTGACTATAGAAATACTTGGTCGGATACAACAGAGAATATTCTAAAATACAGATATAAACACTTGGCTAAAGTAGATGTCGAAGTTAACTATAAGCAATATAGCTCAGGTTTTTCAGTTAGGTATGGAGGTTTTATGCGTAACATTGATAAGGTATTTGAAGAACCTATAGGTGGAACAACATATATCTTACCAGGATTAAAAGAGTATAGAGAGATATATAATAAAGGAAATTTAGTTGTTGATTTTCGACTGGGATATAAGCTAAATGATAATTATCGACTGGGTTTTATGGTAAATAATTTATTCAATTCTGAATATACAAGCCGTCCAGGAGATATTCAGCCTCCTCGAAATTTTTCACTTCAAGTCCAAATGAAATTTTAATGAAAGTTATTGGTGTTATACCATCAAGATACGATTCAAGCAGATTCCCAGGCAAACCCTTAATTGATTTGGATGGAAAATCCATGATTAGAAGAGT
The DNA here is from genome assembly GCA_003331365.1 of Flavobacteriales bacterium. GTDB lineage: Bacteria > Bacteroidota > Bacteroidia > Flavobacteriales_D > Crocinitomicaceae > UBA952. The sequence continues at coordinate 8,052 of QOQC01000003.1, forward strand.
GTATGAAGGCGTTGCTTGTTCTAAAAAAATTCACAAAGTCATTGTTGCGACTGACGACCAAAGAATAGTTGATGAGGTGGAGTCTTTTGGCGGAAATGTCGTGATGACATCAACGAATCACAATTCAGGAACTGAGCGATGTATTGAAATAGCAAATAATTACGATGACTTTGATATCCTCATTAACGTTCAAGGAGACGAGCCATTGGTTGACGCTAGGCAGATTGATCAATTAATAGAGTCATTCGAGGACAAGAAAGTTCAGATTGCCACATTGGCCTCTAAAAATATTTCTGGACAAGAACTTTCTAATTTAAATCGAGTCAAGGTAGTTCTGGACTCATCTCAAAATGCCTTGTTTTTCAGCCGTAGTATTGTTCCAAACAATTCAAAATTGGGTAATCAATATTCATATTTGAAACATATTGGACTTTATGCGTTTAGAAAAACGGCATTGCATAGAATTTCCTCCATGACTTCTTGTGAATTAGAGAGAGCAGAGTCTTTGGAACAGTTGAGATGGATGTTTCATGGGGAAAAAATAAAAGTAGTGGAAACCCATATTGAGACACCAAACATTGATGTGCCAGATGATGTTGAAAAGGTTTTAAGACTATTGAAGAAATCAGATTAATGATTGGATTTTCTTTTTAACTTTGAGTATGACGAATTTTGATAAAGTACTGTTTGACCTATTGGTTCATCACAATTGTGTGATCATTCCCGAATTTGGTGGTTTTATCGCAAAAAGGGTTTCCAGTCAAATCGACTATGAAAAAGGAATCATTTCACCTCCTTCTAAGCATCTACTATTCAATCGATTTCTCACAGCAGATGACGGACTACTTATTTCGTCTTTCGTTCAATCTGAAGGAGAAGATTACGATGCTGTAAAAACAAAAATTTCGAATGTTGTTTCAGTGCTGGATAAAAAACTGAGTAACGGCGAGGAACTTACATTTAAACATATAGGAACATTGAAGCGTTCTGAAAATGGCAATTATGTATTCAAGCAAGATCGGACATTTAACATGCTTGCTGATGCGTATGGGCTTACGGATTTGGACTTTGTTTCAGCTAAAGAGGTCAAAGAAGAGATTCTTGAAGAGGAAAGCATTTTGATTTCAGATAATAATCATATTGAGCCTGTTTCAGAGAATAAAAATAGAACAATTGGAGTTAAAAAAATATTGAGATATGCGGCTGTAGCATGTATTCTCCCCTTAGCTTTTTATAGTTTTTGGATTCCATTTAAATCTGATTTCTTTAGCTCAGGTTTGATTTCAGTAGATGATCTGAATCCATTTTACACGAAAGAAGCAGGTAAATACGAACCAAAACCCTCGAAGCATATTATCACCGTTGAAAATAAATCAACTCTTTCACATAAAGAAATTCAAGATGATGAAGTCGTCAAAGTTGAGGAGCGTGTAGCCCCTAAAGATGAAGCGATCGTGGTTGAAACAAATCTTTCTATAAGTGGTGTATCTTCAGGAGTATCAAAAAAAGCACCTTATGGCAAACAATACATTGTAGGGTGTTTTGCAGTAAAGGAAAATGCCGTTAACTATAAAAATAAAATTGAGGAGGATGGTTTTTCCCCTACAATTAGCAAGTCAGGTAGATTGTATCGCGTATCGATGGGCATTACCTATTCTAAAGAGGAGTATAATCTTCTCATAGCCAAAGTTATTTCTAAAGGCTACAAAGGTTGGACTTTAAAAAAATAAAAAACATGAATTTCAGAATATTAATCGTTGCAATTTTTGCAAATTGTGCATTGACTTATGCGCAGTTAAAAACAAATGTTGAAGGAAGTAAGTTTGAATTTAAAAAGGTAGTTAGCCATGATGCTTCTCCGGTTGAAAGTCAGGGAAGGACAGGGACATGCTGGAGCTTCTCGGCACTGTCTTTCTTAGAATCAGAAATCATGCGCATTAACAAAACGGATAAGCCTATTTTACTTTCTGAAATGTTTATCGTTCGAAAGGCGTATGAGGCAAAGGCTAAAAAATACATTCGAATGGATGGTAATACTAATTTTGGTCAAGGAGGCGCTTTTCATGATATCCCATATGTGATTAAAAATTATGGAATTGTTCCACAAAATGTGTATACAGGTCTAAAGAAAAAATCGGATACCTACAATCATGCTGAGATGTTTAAAAAATTAAACGAAATTGTTGCTAATGCAAAAGCTGAGGGAAAAGGAATTCAAAAGTCCTGGGTTGATGCCTTCAATGCGGTTTTGGATGAGGAGTTAGGTGAATTACCTGAAACTTTTAAGTACAAAGGAGAGAAATATACACCCAAAACCTTCTATAATTCATTAGGAATCGATATGAATGATTATGTATCAATTACTTCTTTTATAAACCACCCATTACATTCCAAATGTATGCTGGAAATTCCAGACAATTGGTTGTGGGATGAAAGCTATAATGTTTCTTTGGATGAAATGTATGAAACGGTTTTACATGCTTTAAAAAGTGGTTACACGGTAGCTTGGGGAGCCGATGTGTCAGAAAAAGGTTTTAGTTTTAAAAATGGATTGGCAATAGTCCCACTTAAAAAAGAAGAAATAGTGGTTGAAGGACAGGATAATGAGAATTTTTCAGACGCTGGAGCTGATAAAAAATCCTCATATTTTACCCAACCAGATTCAGAGGTTGAGGTAACGCAAAAAATGCGTCAAGAAGGATATGATCACAAAGAGACGACTGATGACCACGGTATGCATATTGTCGGCTTGTACAAGGATAAAAAGGGTAGAAATTTTTTCTTAGTTAAAAATTCTTGGGGAACATCTAACTATCCGAAAGGATATCTATATGTTTCTGAATCTTATTTTAAACTAAAGACCATAAATATTTATCTTCATAAGGATGCAATTCAAGACATATTAGCTGCAAAGCTCGGATTGAACTAATAATTACCTTTACTTAGTGTCAAGTATACACTTATTTCATTAATTTTGTTTTCTTAAGTCATGCACGTTACGTAAATTTGTTAAACGATGAGTACAAATAAAATTATTGGAGTAAATGGATTCGGACGTATTGGACGTTATTTGACACGTCTTGCCATTCTTGATCCTGAGGTTGAGATTGCCCTTGTTAATGATCTTTCTGACGTGCATACGCTGATGCATTTATTCAAATATGATAGTGTTCATGGCCGTTTTGAGATCGATTTTAAAATCGAAGGCAATCTGGTGCTATTTGAAAATGGGAAAAAGATGTCATTTTCGCAGCAACGAGATCCTGGCTTAATTGAATGGTCTAAATTTGGAGCTTCAACTGTTGTTGAGTGTACTGGATTATTTCTCACAAACGAGTCTGCATCTCAACATTTTAATGGAGGCGCGAAAAAAGTAGTTTTATCTGCTCCCGCAAAGGATACAGAAATAAAAACAGTGGTTTTAGGTGTTAATGACCACCTGTTGTCTAAAGATGATCGCATTGTTTCCAATGCCAGTTGCACAACAAACAATGTGGCTCCACTTATAAAAGTAATGCTCACGATGGCTGAAATAGAAATGTGTTACATCTCAACAATTCATAGCTACACATCAGACCAAAGGCTTCATGATTCACCTCATAAAGACCTCAGAAGAGCTCGTGCAGCTGCTCACTCTATTATCCCTACATCAACAGGTGCGGCAAATGCTATTGTTAAAATATTCCCCGAATTAAATGGAAAAATATCTGGTGGAGCAATAAGAGTGCCTGTTTCAGATGGTTCAATGACTGAGATTACTCTCATTTTGGATAAAGAACTGCAAATGGATGCCATAAGTAAAAATATGGCAGAAGCCTCAATTGCTGATTTGAAAGGAGTTTTGGCAATAAATGAAGATCCAATTGTTTCAATAGACGTTATCGGTGCTCCAGCAAGTTCTATATATGACAGCACTTTATCTAATGCCTACGGAAAAATGGTTCGAATTGTATCCTGGTATGATAATGAATCAGGATATTCTAATCGACTCTTGGAACTCTCTAAAAAAGTAAGCTAAATTCAATTTACGTAAATGCACGTAATTATCCATTTTATTATACGTAGGCTTATCTAGGTACCCTATTCTATTTTTGTTGTAAACCATTTGTATTCTCAGATTTCCGAGCGATTCTCCCTCATCTTTGACTTGTAATTAACAAATACAATGTCATGAATGCAAATAAAATTTTCACAATACTTTTTTCACTTAGTCTTCTTTTTGTATCATCAATTTCTTTCGCAAACAATAACATTGAGGATGACGATCCGATAAAAAAGAAAAAACATGGGGTGAGAGTTGTTACCTCTACAGTATATGATGGCGATGCCACGATAAAATGGAACGATAATCGAATCGATTACTTAGAAATCAATCTTGGAAAAGAACAATTTATGCCTTCTATTCCAGTTTTAGAGGCTTCCTCTCTTCATCTACATGATTTAATGAATGGGACTTATCTTATTCAATTTAAATCAGAAGGGGAGGTTTTATATTATAAAGAGATAACTGTGCAAAGGTGATTGAGTATATGCACAATTATCATGGGGGCCTAAAAGCCCCCTTTTTTATGCTTCAATAGCACGAATTCCAGGTAATTCTTTACCTTCAAAGTATTCGAGTAAGGCCCCTCCGCCAGTACTCACGTGACTGATTGCTTTTTCTACACCAAATTTCTTTGCAGCTGCGGCACTATCTCCACCGCCTATAAGACTGTATGCTCCATTTGATGTTGCAGTCGCAACCGCTTCTGCGATTGATTTTGTTCCCTGTTCAAAAGACGACATTTCAAATACCCCCATTGGTCCGTTCCAAAGTATGGTTTTGGATTTTAAGATTACCTCACAAAAGTCTTTTGAGGCTTCAGGGCCAATATCTAATCCCATCCAATTATCCTCAATATTGTTACTTTGTGAGGTGTTTATATTCGCATTATTGTTAAAATCATTAGCGATAACAGAATCTTTTGGAAGATGAATTTCAACACCCTTTTCTTTTGCCCTTTTTAGTATATCAAGACAGGTCTTTAACCGATCATCTTCGCATAGACTTTTTCCGATTTGTCCACCTAACGCTTTTTTAAAGGTGTATGCCATTCCTCCACCGATGATAATATGATCAGCTTTTTGAATTAAATTTTTTACGATAAGTACTTTATCAGATACTTTTGCCCCTCCAACAATAGCTGTAAATGGACGTTTTGTGTCCTCCATTACCGCTTTTGCACTTTGAATTTCTTTTTGCATAAGAAATCCACACATTCTATTATTCGGAAAAAATTGAGCAATTTGGGAGGTACTGGCATGCGCCCTATGGGCAGTTCCAAATGCATCATTTACATAACAATCGCCTAACAAAGCTAATTGCTTAGCAAATGATTCATCTCCTTGTGTCTCCTCTGGATAAAAACGTACATTTTCTAGTAGCAAGATTTCTCCTGGCTCTATTTTTTCTGATAATTCTTTGGCCTCACGGCCAATACAGTCCTTTGCAAAATGAATTTTTGCCCCTGTTATATCCTTAATTCTATGAATAATATGCTTAAGAGAAAATTTATCTTCGGGCCCATTTTTTGGTCTTCCTAAATGCGACATCAGAATTGCAGATCCATTATCCGAAAGGATTTTTTGAATTGTTGGAAGTGCTGCTCTAATTCTTTTATCATCAGTTATGGTCTGTGTTTCTTTATCTAAAGGGACATTAAAATCGACTCGTACTAATGCTCGTTTCGAATTAAAGTTGAAATTATCGATTGAAATCATGAGATTTTTTTTGCAAATCTAATAAGTTGCCATAGAATTCAACCATTAATTTCATCAATGTATGTAACTCATTTAAAAATATTTGTTCAGTTTTGTAGAAAACATCCCTAATTATGAAAAACATTTCCACACTATTTATAATAATACTCTTAACTCTTTCAGCATGTAAAACCCAAAAAGGAACGAGCGCTAATTCGGAAGAATTTCCATCTGAAGATGCGTTTTATATGGATGAAGCTGCTGATTTGCCGGGATCACATGACTGGGATATGGACTCCGAAGAGCCAACGGTGAGACCCATTTACAATCCTTCAAATACCATCCTGACGGATTTAATACATACAAAGCTTGAGGTATCTTTTAATTGGAATGAATCTCAGCTTAATGGGAAAGCTACCATAACTGCAAAACCTCATTTTTATGAATCAGACGAATTAATTTTAGATGCGAGAGGAATGGATATTTTAAAAGTGCAAATGAAAGGTAATGACCTAGAATATACTTATGAGGATGCTTTAAAACTGAACATAAATTTGGGACGGGTATATAAAAATACAGAGGAGTATACCATAACAATTGAATACATTTCTAAACCGGACGAACTTGAAATGGGGGGTAGTGCCGCAATTGCTGGGGATAAAGGGCTTTATTTCATTAATCCTAAGGGCGAAGAAAAAAACAAGATGCCACAAATTTGGACACAAGGTGAAACCCAAGCCAATTCCGTATGGTTTCCTACCATTGATTCTCCAAATGCAAAAACCTCACAAGAAATTTATATTACAGTTGAGGATAAATATGTGACCTTATCAAATGGAGATTTGATTTCTTCAAAAAAGAACAAAGACGGCACCCGAACAGATTACTGGAAACAAGACCTTCCTCATGCACCATATTTATTCATGATGGCTGTAGGAGAATTTAGTATTGTGAAAGATTCCTATACCAAGAAAGATGGATCTAAAATTGAGGTTAATTATTACGTAGAACCTGAATATGAAAAGGATGCAAAAGGAATTTTCGGGGAGACGCCAAATATGATTGGATATTTTTCCCAATTATTAGACCTTGAGTATCCTTGGGATAAATACAATCAGGTGGTCGTTAGGGATTATGTTTCTGGAGCAATGGAAAATACCGGCGCGGTAATATTTGGAGAATTTGTTTATAAAGATGCTGAAGCTTTACTTGATGGAAATGACCAGTCGACTATTGCACACGAGTTATTCCATCATTGGTTTGGAGATTTGGTTACTTGTGAATCTTGGGCTAATCTGCCGCTTAACGAATCTTTTGCCAATTATTCTCAATATTTATGGGATGAATATCGATATGGTATGGATGAAGCCGATTATCAGGCAGAGCTTGAGGCCGATGGATATTATCAGTCTGCCTCTTATCAAGGATATCATGATTTGATTTGGTTTGATCATTTTGATAAAGAGGACATGTTTGATGGTCACTCCTACAATAAGGGAGGTCGAATATTGCATATGTTGAGAAGTTACTTGGGTGATGACGCCTTTTTCAAAGGTTTAAATAATTACTTGACTACTAATAAATTTAAGGCAGCCGAAGTTCATCATTTGCGATTGGCTTTTGAAGAGGTAAGTGGTGAAGATTTAAATTGGTTTTTTAACCAATGGTTCTTGGGTAAAGGGCATTTAATTTTATTTACGGAATACGAGCTAATAGATGAGCAAACTGTCGTTTTAAAAGTAAAGCAGCGTCAAAATATCGATGATTTCCCGATTTATAAAATTCCTACTCAGGTAGCCATTTTCTCAGGAAATCAGCTGATCATTGAAGACATTGTAATTGATGAACTTGAACAAGAGTTTACATTTGAATTTAAGGGCGATTTAAAAAATATTCAGATAGATCCATGGCAAGACTTGTTGGCTAAAGTATATGAAGACAAACCGGCTGAATTTTTTATGCATCAGTATCATTTTTCTCAGGCTTACAGATCGAGAATTACCGCGTTAAATAGAGCATGTAAGAAAAATACTAAAGAGGTTCAAGATTTATTAATTGATGCCTTGGCAGATCCATTTTGGAAGATTCGGAGTGAAGCTGCATCTTTAGCATATCGTTTGGGATGTTCGAACAACAATGAAATTGCCAGTATGATGATGAACTTGGCTCAAAATGATTCTGTTTCTAAATCTCGCGCTTCCATTCTTCAACTTTTAGATAAAAGCGATATCGATGAAGATGAGCTGCTGACTTTGTTTAAAGGTCGAATAAACAATGACCCCTCCGCTATGGTTCGTTCTAGTGCTTTTCAAGCCCTAGTTGATCTTAATCCGTCTAAAGCGCTTGATGAGGCGAGAATGATGCAGGAAGGTGCATCCATGTCACTGAAAATAACCCTGGCTGAAGCATATAGTAAAATGGGTGAAGCACAAGAGCAGGCTTTCTTTGAGGATCTAATTTTTAGTGGCGAAGTAGATGGTCAAGATGAGATGCGTGTTTTGTTTTCGTATTTAACATATGCCTTGAAGCAGGATATTGATCAATTCAAGGAAATGCCAAGAATTTTGGCACATTATAAAGAAAATGGTGGTGGATATGTAGCCATGTATTTCGATCGTATTGTTGCCTATTGCATTGAACAAAGCCAGGAGGTGATCAATACTTTAGTAATTGAGGAAAAGGTTGAAGAAAGCGAAAAGTTCATGGAGGTTGTTTCGCAATTAGAGAAGCTCAACGCTGAATAATATTCTTCGCTCAAAACTTTCTTAGTTTTTTACTGTTTTTTAATTGACGTTTGAGAATTATAACTATATTTGATTAAAATTACGTCAATAATTAATGATTAAAATATAAACACAATGAAAATATTAGAGGTTGGAGAAACGACACCAATATTTGAGGGAGTAAATCAGAATAATGAAAAAATATCTTCTGATGATTATGTTGGGTCAAAATGGGTAATTTATTTTTACCCAAAGGACAATACGCCTGGATGTACCGCACAAGCTTGTAGTCTTCGTGATGGTTATGATGCTTTGAGAAATCATGGTATTAAAGTATTGGGTGTAAGTGCCGATGGAGTGAAAAGTCATGATAAATTTGCTTCAAAATATGATCTTCCGTTTGCATTATTGGCCGATGAGGGTAAAGAAGTAATCAATAAGTTTGGAGTATGGGGGCCAAAAAAGTTTATGGGAAGAGAATACGAAGGAATTCATAGAGTTTCTTTTGTTGTTGACGAGAAAGGAGTGATTACCCATGTTATACAAAAACCAAAAACCAAGGATCATGCTAATGAAATACTAGGTTTATTAAATCTAAATTAGTTCGTAAATTGATTACGATGTAGTGAGTGTACATTTGATTCATTACTAACGGGCAATGCTCAATAAAACAAACGATATGTCAAATAAAGATGTCAATTCAGAAAAACTAAAAGCTTTAAAGCTTACAATGGAAAAATTAGACAAAACCTACGGGAAAGGTTCTGTGATGAAATTAGGAGATGCGCCGGTTGAAAAAGTCGAAGTCATTCCAACTGGTTCTTTAACACTTGATATGGCACTTGGTGTTCAAGGATATCCTAAGGGTAGAGTAGTAGAAATATATGGCCCTGAATCATCGGGTAAAACTACACTTGCGATTCACGCTATTGCAGAAGTTCAGAAGCAGGGTGGGATTGCTGCATTTATTGATGCAGAACATGCTTTTGATCAGTTCTATGCACAGAACTTGGGCGTTGACGTAGCAAATCTTTTAATCTCACAACCTGACAATGGAGAACAGGCATTAGAAATTGCGGATAATTTAATACGTTCAGGAGCCATTGATTTAATCGTAGTTGATTCAGTTGCAGCACTGACGCCCAGAGCTGAAATTGAAGGTGAAATGGGAGACTCTCAGATGGGCTTACAGGCTCGTTTAATGTCTAAGGCTTTAAGAAAACTTACGGCATCAATAAATAAGGCTGGTTGTTGTTGCATCTTTATCAATCAACTTCGAGAAAAAATAGGAGTGATGTTTGGAAACCCTGAAACGACTACCGGTGGAAATGCATTGAAATTTTATTCTTCTATACGAATCGATATTCGGAGATCTACACAGCTAAAAGATGGTGACGAAATTAAAGGCAATAGGGTTAAAGTGAAAATTGTCAAAAACAAAGTAGCACCTCCATTTAGAAGAGCCGAATTTGATGTGATGTATGGCAAAGGGATTTCAAAAATTGGAGAAATTATAGACATAGGTGTGGACTTGAACATATTGAAAAAGAGTGGCTCTTGGTTCTCCTATGGTGAAACGAGATTAGGTCAGGGTCGGGATTCGATTAAAAGTTTATTGTTAGACAATCCCGAATTGGCTGAAGAACTAGAGAACAAAATTAAAGAGGCCCTTGTAAAACCCGAGGTGGAAACTACGGTATTACAAGATTAAGAGCAAATCGTTTGGTTATAACGGCATCGTAAGGTGCCGTTTTTTGTATTCCAAAAATTAAATTATTTTTGGGAAAACATTTCAATAATAAACTATGAAAAATTTCACTTATTTATTTATATTATCTCTTTTTGTATTTGGTTTAAATGCCTGTAAGAAGAAAGGATGTACTGACATTGACGCTGCCAATTACAATGCAGAGGCGAAAAAGGATGATGGTTCATGTGTATACACTCCGGTCATAACTTTAATCGGTGCTTCAGATACCACAATCAGTGTAGCTTCTGAATGGTTAGATCCCGGGGCAACTGCTGCAAATTTAGATGGTGCCATTGTTCAGGTAGAGTCTAGCACAACTGTTGATGAAGGTCAAGTTGGTGTTTATACAATTACTTACACAGCCACAAATCAAAACGGAACAACTTCGGTTGTTCGTACGGTGAATGTAATTGTTAATCAAGATACGTGGCTTGGAGGATGGAGTGTTAGCGATAATTGTGGAGGCGGAACAGGTTTAGCGCTTAATGGCTCACCTACAGTAATCGCTGGTGGAAATGAAGAACAAATATTAATTACTGATTTCTTTAGTGGAGTTACGGGGACCTATGGTACTGCAATCTGTCAAGTAGTCGGAGATGATATTACGATTGCACAAGCATCCGATGGAGCTCCTGGAGGTTTAGGAGATATCATATACTCTGGTTTTGGTACAATGAGTAGTAATGGCTTAAGCTTTACAATCACATTTACATGGCAAAACACGACCCCTATCACCGGAGGATCAGGGACATGTCAGGCGACTTATTCGAAATAAATAAAATTCCAAAGGATTTTAAGGAGGGCTAGCAAGCTCTCCTTTTTTTATGCTTTGTGCTTGCATAGAATGATTTAAACATCTACTTTTGCCCCCTATTAAAATAATTCATAAAAATGGAAAACAATTTAATTTATATTTTACCGGCTTTTGGTATTCTAGGTCTTATCTATATGATGTTTTTAACATCATGGGTAAATAAGCAATCAGCTGGTAGTGATAAGATGAAAAAATTATCTGGCTACATTGCCAATGGTGCAATGGCATTTTTGAAAGCTGAATATAAAATGCTAGCAGTTTTTGTGTTAATTGCTGGAGGAGCTTTAGGGGCTTTGTCCGCATTAAATTTGATTCCAGCTGGATTATTTATTGTTGTCTCTTTTGTTATTGGTGCTGTTTTTTCAGCTTTAGCTGGAAACATTGGAATGCGTATTGCAACTAAAGCAAACGTAAGAACCGCTGAGGCGGCAAAAACAAGTTTACCACAGGCGATGAAGGTCGCATTTCGAGGAGGTACGGTTATGGGGCTTGGTGTAGCCGGCTTAGCTGTATTTGGTTTATCTGCCATTTTTGCATTATTGGTAATGCAAGGTGGTAAAAATGCCGACATGGTTGTGATTCTAGAGACACTAGCAGGATTTTCATTGGGAGCTGAATGTATCGCCTTATTTGCAAGAGTAGGAGGAGGGATTTATACAAAGGCTGCGGATGTTGGAGCTGATTTGGTAGGAAAGGTAGAAGCAGGAATTCCTGAAGATGACCCACGTAACCCTGCAACAATTGCAGACAATGTAGGAGATAATGTAGGAGATGTTGCGGGAATGGGAGCAGATTTATTTGGCTCGTATGTGGCAACAATGCTTGCTGCTATGGTTCTAGGAAATTATCTAATTCTTCAAGATCCAGGAACTTTCACCAAATTTGACGGTTTAGGACCAATTCTTATGCCTGTTTTGATCGCAGGAGTTGGACTTGTATTTTCTATAATTGGTACATGGGTAATTAAGATTAAGAATAACGAAGCGAAAGAAAAAGAAGTTCAAGGCGCATTTAATCTTGGAAATTGGGGTTCATTGATTTTAACGGCAATCGCCTCATTTTTCATCATCAAATGGATGCTTCCTGCTCAAATGAAAATGGAGTTTTTTGGCGAAGGTGTAATGACTATTGGATACAATAGAGTTTTCTATGCAGTATTGATTGGCTTAGCCGTTGGAGGATTGATATCTATGCTTACTGAATATTATACAGCGATGGGTAAAAAACCGGTAATGGGAATTATACAAAACTCTTCTACGGGAGCAGCTACTAATATTATTGCTGGATTGTCTCTAGGTATGATGTCAACTGCAGCACCAGTTATTTTATTTGCTGGAGCGATATGGGGAGCATATGCGTGTGCTGGATTTTATGGAGTGGCTATTGGAGCATCTGCGATGATGGCAACAACAGCAATGCAATTAGCAATTGACGCATTTGGACCAATTGCAGATAATGCCGGGGGTATTGCAGAGATGTCGGAATTGGATCCTGAGGTTCGAGAAAGAACAGATATATTAGATGCAGTTGGTAATACAACCGCAGCGGTAGGAAAAGGTTTCGCTATTGCTTCTGCTGCACTTACTGCTCTTGCCCTTTTTGCAGCATATGTAACCTTTACAGATATTGATGGGATTAATATTTTCAAGGCAAAAGTATTAGCTGCTTTATTTATTGGAGGAATGATTCCCGTAGTATTTTCCGCTTTAGCTATGAGCTCCGTTGGAAAAGCTGCAATGGCAATGGTTAAAGAGGTTCGAAGACAATTCAAAGACATTCCTGGTATCATGGAAGGTAAAGCTGAACCTGAATATGATAAATGTGTAGATATTTCCACGCGAGCTGCATTGAGAGAAATGATGCTTCCAGGTATTATCACTATTGTATCGCCAATCATCATCGGATTTGCAATGGGCGCAGAGGCTTTAGGTTCGTATATGGCTGGAGTAACTGTATCTGGTGTTCTTTGGGCCATTTTCCAGAATAATGCGGGTGGTGCATGGGACAATGCTAAAAAGTCTTTTGAAGCAGGAGTTGAGATTGATGGAGAAATGACATACAAAGGTTCTGAAGCGCATAAAGCGGCAGTTACTGGAGATACTGTTGGAGATCCATTTAAAGATACATCTGGACCTTCAATGAATATCTTAATTAAGTTGACCTGTTTAGTAGGTTTGGTAATAGCACCTATTTTAGGAAGCGGTCATGGAGATGAAGACCATAAGCATGGAAAAACGGAGAAATGTTGTACTGTTGATGGTAAATGTTCTGATGATGATTCTTGTTCTAAAGAAGATAAGTGTTGCAAAAAAGAATCTGATAAAGAATGTTGTGCTGGAGAAGAAAAGACTTCATGCATGTCAAAATGTTCAGAAATGACGAAGGAAGAATGCGCTGCGATGTGTGAAGAAAAAGGATGTAGCAAGGAGGAAAAGGCAATGTGCATGGCACGATTTGATGAATCTGGAGATGATATAGAATAAATCATTTCACTATTAGAAAATTTTAAAGCCATCGATTGATGGCTTTTTTATTGCCCAATATTTCATTTAATTTCGTATTTACTCCAAGTAATGATAGATAAATCTGATTTTTTCGAAAATGTATATGAAGTTGTCAAACTGATTCCTAAGGGTCGCGTAACTTCTTACGGTGCGATTGCTTGCTATTTAGGAGCAAAGAAATCTTCTAGAATGGTAGGTTGGGCTATGAATGCCTCACACAATCGTGTTGACATTCCCGCACATCGTGTGGTAAATCGAAATGGGGTTCTTACTGGTAAAAATCATTTTGAGTCCGTCAACTCCATGCAAAAATTATTGGAAGAAGAGGGCGTAGTTGTCGTTAATGATAAAATCCAAGAATTTGAAAAAAAATTTTGGGATCCTACAGTAGAATTGGAACTGCCTTAAAGATTTCTTTTATTTTAGTTTAAAAATGAAAATATGAAATTTGGTACAAAAGCAATTCATGCTGGTGTCGAAGTGGATACTGCAACGGGGGCAATAATGACACCGATTTATCAAACCTCTACTTATGTTCAGGATGGTGTTGGGAATCACAAGGGTTATGCATATTCTCGAACTCAAAATCCAACACGTAGTGCCTTAGAGCGAAATTTAGCTGCACTCGAAAATGGCAAGTATGCTGCATGTTTTGGTTCTGGCTTGGCAGCTATTGATTGTGTAATTAAAATGCTCAAACCTGGCGATGAAGTGATTTCGACAAATGACCTTTATGGAGGCTCTTACCGATTGTTTAAAACCATATTTGAAAAGTACGGTATTGTATTTCATTTTGTTGACATGAAGGAAATCGAAGAGGTTAATCGTATGATTAACGTAAATACAAAACTCATTTGGGTTGAAACTCCAACAAATCCCTTATTGAATATTATTGATATAGAGGCCATGGCAATGGTTGCTAAAAATTCCAATTTAATGTTATGTGTGGATAATACTTTTGCTACACCATATCTGCAGAATCCATTGGATTTAGGAGCGGATATTGTGATGCATTCTGTGACTAAGTATCTAGGTGGTCATTCGGATGTAGTTATGGGTGCTTTAGTTACCTCTAACGAAGAGATAGCCACCGAAATGTATCGAATTCAAAATTCTTCCGGAGCCATTACCTCACCTATGGATTCATTTCTCGCATTAAGGGGGATTAAAACATTACATCTTCGTATGGATAGGCATTGTGAAAATGCGAAGGACTTAGCTCATTTTTTAAAAAATCATACTCGAGTAGAAAAGGTGAATTGGCCAGGTTTTGATGATCACCCGAACCATGATATTGCGAAAAAGCAAATGCGTGGATTTGGCGGTATGATTTCATTTACCTTAAAGGGAAATCATCAGGAAGAAGCACTTGAAATCGTTAAAAAAGTAAAGATCTTTGCTTTAGCAGAATCATTAGGTGGTGTTGAATCTTTGATTGGACATCCCGCAACTATGACGCACGCCTCCATTCCAAAAGAAATAAGAGAAAATAGCGGTATTGTTGATTCCTTGATTCGATTAAGTATTGGTATTGAAGATGCTGAAGATTTAATTAAAGATCTTAAACAAGCCTTATAGATTTTCTATAATATGAAAAAATTGTTCTTTTTTAGCTGGTGATAAAGGCACGGAACTACCATCTTTCATTATTACTGCCCCTCCATCAATTTTATCATATCTATCAATGAAATCAAGATTCACGAGATGAGATTGTTGCACACGGAAAAATGAATGACCCGATAAAAGCAAATCATATTCTTTTAATGTTTTTGAAACCAAGATTCTTTTTCCTGAATTCAAGAAAAAAGAAGTGTAATTTTTATCGGCTTCACAACGAACAATGTCTTTAAGTTCTAGAACGTATACACTCTCTTGGGTTTTTAGGACAAGTTTTTTCTTTTTATTTCTATTTGCATTGTTTTCTAATGCGCTGAATTGAACATTGTTATCTTTTTTCTCAAGTGTTGCTAATGCTTTATCAACAGCCTGTTCTAATTCTTCTACATCGATTGGCTTCAGGATGTAAGCCAATGCGCTAAATTTTATGGCTTGAATGGCATATTCTTGATAAGCTGTAATGAAGATGATTTGAAAGTCTTTGCTTTTTACTCCTTTTAAAACATCAAAACCATTGCCATCCGGCATTTGAATGTCCAAAAAAACAAGGTCAGGTTTTATCCTATTAATGGCCTCGATACCTGTTTCAACATTTGAACCATCAGTGTGTATTTCAAAATCATGACCAAAAGAAATGAGTAATTTTTTAATAAAATCTTTCGTTTTATTTTCATCATCAATAATTAATACTTTTTTCATAGTCAGTCAAATTTAATATTTTCATTCAGTAATGGCAGATATAATTCAACCAATGTGCCACTATATTTCTCTTCTTTAAGATCCCGGATTTCAACTGTTGCTTTAGACTTGTACTTTTTATTCAGAATGTTGACTCTTTCCTTTGTGATATTAAGAGCCATACTTTTGTGGTTTTTTTTCATTTTCTTCTTTTCTGATTCTTTTCGGCCAATCCCATTGTCTTCAATTTTTACAAATAACATATTATCAACTTGTTTAAATTCGATATGAATATTTCCGTTTTCAACAATGTTTAATTGTCCATGTTCAATTGAGTTTTCTACGAATGGTTGGGTAATCATAGGAGGGATTAATACTTTTTTGAAAATCAGTTCTTCTGGTGCGGTTATTTTGAAATCAAATCGATTTTCAAATCTTAATTTCTGGGTTTTTAGGTATTTATCAAGAATATCAATTTCAGTTTCAATGGTAATGAATTCTTTGGGCGAGTTTTCTAGAATCAATCTTATCAATTTCGAAAAACTTACTAGGAACTTTGATGATTTGGTTGGGTCATTTTCATAGATGTAACTCTGAATAACAGACATGGCATTGAAAATGAAATGAGGATTCATTTGAGTTCTTAATAATGTCTGGGACATTTCAATTTCCTGAGTCTGCTGTTTGATTTTTAGCTGCCTAAAATAGAAGATTACGATAATTATAATTGATATCAGAATAATCACAATCAATATTATGGTTGAAAATTGTTTTTCACTTTTTAAGGCCAATAACTCTTTTTCTTTTTTTTGATTTGTAATCACCTGTTCTTGCTCCTTTATACGATATTCTCTCAATTCTCTTGAATACATTTGAGTCAGTTCATTAATAGCTTTTGTACTTGAGATTGAGGAATTAATATTTGTGTACTTCTGGTATTCTTCCAAATTAAAATACGCGCGCGTAAAATCTTTTTGATGTGAATATATCTCTGCAAGAAATCTGTGATTTTCTATCCGAAAGGGGTCGAATTCAAATGTTTGTAATAGATCTAAAGATTTTTTAAAATAACTTTCAGAAAGTTTCCATTCATTTTGTTCAAAGAAAAGTTGTCCAATTAAGTGTAATGTTTTGGCAATCCCTTTTTTGTCACCAAGAAGTTGGAATTGACTTCTCGCTGAAGACAACTCATTGTTGGCTTGGTCATATTCTTTCTGAAACATCAGTATTTTCGCCTTTGTCAAAATTGTTAAAGGTAGATTTGTGCTTTCTTCCCATTCCTTGATGAGAGGAATACACTTGTCTAAATTTCTTACGGCTTCTTCTTTTTCTTGAATAGCGAGTGAAACTTCTGCCAAGCCTCTGTAAATCATTGACTTGAGAAAGATTGCGTTATTCTTTTCAGCAATGCTTAGTGCTTTTCTGTAATAGGTTTTCGCCTCATTATAATATCTGATTTGAAAAGATTTTTCAGCGATTTGAATGGTCCCCCAACAAATATTTTTCTGGTCTCTATTTGCTTCCGCTTTATCTATTAATTTTATCAGTACAGATGTGCTTTGACCGATCATGCCAAAATGATTGAAAATCTCCGCTTGTACTTTAAATGTATTTAATATGGCATTTTCAGAATTGGATCTCCTTGCAAAATTTAAGGATAAGTTTGAGTAATATAACGAAGAATCTTTGCTGTTTAAGTACATATGTGACTTTGCAAGTATTCTGTATGATTTTGAAATCTCGTCATTGATCCTGCTCTTTTGAGATTCTATAAGATGTTGTCTGGAGGCGTTTAAGCTTTTTGAGTATTCCCCAGTATAATTGAAATAAATACTCTTCCAAAAATATAGTTTCAAAGGATCGTTCTTAAACAGAACATCATGTTGGTTGTATAATTTTTTAAATTCAAGAAACTCACCTTTTTCGATAAAGTGTTGAAGCATTAAATCTGTAATTGTAGATTTCTCTGACAAGGAAGATTCTTCGCTGTTTATTTTCTCTCTTAAATCAGTAATCAAGCCATCGTTTGCGACAAGGGATTTTTTTGAATTTTGATTAAAAACTTTGATAAGTGCACTGGATGAATTCCCTTGTTGACTTTGAGCAATGGTACCACAACAAAAAACAACGATAAAAAGGAGGATAATTTTATTCATTTCTTTAAAATTACAAAATTGCTTTAGATGAGTTGGCCTATTTTATGAACAAAACCCCATTTGGAATAGCATGAACTAAGTTTCAATTTACGTATCTTTGTCGCTTAAAATTAAAAAATGAGTTTACTGACAGTTGGAAGCGTCGCTTTTGATGCTATTGAAACCCCATATGGAAAGACGGATAAGATTGTAGGAGGAGCAGGTACCTTTATTTCGTTGGCATCATCATATTTTGTTGATCGTCAAAATATTATTTCAGTGGTTGGAGATGATTTCCCGAAAAACACAATTAAGGAACTCAATTCAAGAGGGATTAATACTATGGGGCTTCAGATAAAAGAAGGGGAAAAAACATTTTTTTGGTCAGGCAAGTATCACAATGATATGAATAGCAGAGATACATTAATTACAGAATTAAATGTACTTGAAAACTTTGATCCAGTCGTTCCTAATGACTATCAAGATTCTGATTATTTAATGCTTGGAAACCTTAGTCCGCTTGTCCAAAGTACAGTTATTGAACGGCTTAAAAATAGACCTAAACTGATTGCAATGGATACCATGAATTTTTGGATGGATATTGCAATGAATGACCTCACTAAAACCATATCAATGGTTGATTTGTTAATCATTAATGACGAAGAAGCAAGACAATTAAGTGGTGAGTACTCTTTGATTAAAGCGGCTCAAATTATTCGAGATATGGGACCAAAAATATTGATTATCAAGAAAGGCGAGCATGGCGCTTTGTTATTCGTCAAGGAAGATGTGTTTTATGCTCCAGCCTTGCCACTTGAGGAAGTGTTTGATCCAACTGGCGCTGGAGATACTTTTGCAGGTGGGTTTATGGGTTACCTCGCTTCAACTCACGATTTAACCTTTGAAAATCTTAAAAGAGCCGTGATTTATGGTTCGGCCATGGCCTCTTTTTGTGTTGAGAAATTTGGCACACAAAGATTATTGGAATTGGATAAAGAAGAAATCTCAAATCGAGTGAACCAATTTGTTAAATTGGCAAACTTTGACATGAACCTATTGATAAAATGAAAAATGAATTTATAGAGAAACTTAGCTCAAAAGTCACTGAAGAGGACTTGATTTCGAATATTAGGGAGGTCAATCAATTAAGAACAGATTTTGATGATTGGTTATTGAAATCAGAAAGCAATCAACAAGTTGAAACCCTAAAGGCTAAGGATCAAGGACAAGAAATTGAACAAATTGATTTTTCAGTATTCAAAGAACAATTTTATACGCTTTATGGAACTTACAAGGAAAATCGAAAGAAGCAAATTGCTTTAAAAAATGATTTAGAAGATGCCAACCTCAAGCAAAAAAGTGCTTTGATATCAGAACTCAAAACCTTAGTTGAAAACGAAGAAAACATTGGTTCAGCCTTTAAGTCATTTAACACAATTCAGGATACATGGAAAAAAATAGGTGACATTCCAAGGTCCAAAAGAGATGGAATTCAAAAGGAGTATTCGCGTCTTCGTGAAATGTTTTTTTATAACATCAATATTTATCGTGAGATAAAGGATCATGACTATAAGAGAAATACACAACTTAAACAAGACGTAATACATAAGCTACAGTCACTTCGTAATGATGAAACTCAAATTAGAGAGATTGAAAAATCGCTTCGCTTGCTTCAAGATGAATGGGAAGATATTGGCCCTGTTAATAACGATGAATGGGAGATTTTAAAATCAAGTTATTGGGAAGCGGTTCGATCAATTTATGATAAAATAAATAAGCATTACGAGGAGTACCGTCAGATTCAAAATGACAATCTTGTCAAGAAACGTGAGATTATTGATTCACTTAAAGCCAAAATTGAGGACAACTCCGCCTCAAGAAATTTTAAAGATTGGAATAAACTCACCATTGAGGTAAAAAAAGCACAAGAGGATTGGAAAAAAATAGGCTTTGCATCAAAAAAAGATAATGACAAGATTTGGAAAGAATTTCGTGGATTATGTAATACGTTTTTTGACGAAAGAAAAGTATTTTTCAAGTCAAAAGATGAGGTGGATCAAAAAGCCAGAGATCTAAAAAAAGAGCTTATAGAAAAGGCCATAACTTTCAATACATCTAATGATATACCAAACGCTACTAAAGGTTTAATTGCGCTTCAGAAAGAATGGAAATCAGCTAAGAATGCTGGAAAATACGAAAGAAAATTGTGGGAAGATTTTCGAAAAGTATGCGATGACTTTTTTGGTCGAAAACAAGAAATATCATCGGAACTTCAAAAAACGCTTGAAGCAAATCTGAATGCTAAAAAGAAAGTGATTGCATCTTTCAAGGAAGTAAAATTGACTTCTGAAAATAAGGAGCAGCAACTAAAAAATGAAATAAATTCTTTTGTTTCTATTGGAGGAGTTCGTAAGGACAAGCTGAATGGAATATTAACCGAGTATATAGCTGTTCTGAAAGGGAAACTAAATGGTCTTAAAATGAAACCAGAGCAAATAGAAGCCACCATTTTCAAGGTGAAAATTGATTCATTTGCTGTGATGGAAAACAGTAAAGATTTATTTTATAAAGAGAAAAACATATTACGTAAAAGAATTACTTCGCTTGAAAATGATCTTATGCAATCTGAAAATAATCTTGGTTTCTTTTCGATTTCAAAGGGCGCCGAAAAACTATTTGATCAAGTCAATCAGAAGAATGAAGAAACTAAGAATGAAATAGCCATTTTAAAAAGGCAATTGAAAATGATTCCTAATGAATAGCTTTACTAATAGCTTGCTTATATTTTTTACAATTCCATTAATGTGTTTTGTGGTCTATGTAGGTTACGATGTTCCTATTGATTTTATGCATACGACCGGAAAGGAAATCCCTTATCAAGAATATATTTTTTTAGGTTTTGGATTGGTTTATTTTATGCTTCTGGTTTGGAGAAGTATACGCAGATGGATGGGGTTATTTATTGTAAATAAAACCGAAAGATTTAAATGGAATATGTTGGTCAGTAAATCGAGATCTCAGCGTATTTTAGTCTATTCTTTGCTTGAATCTGGAATCATGTCAACGGTCGCTTTTGCGATGTATGTAGTTTCTGATGCAAATCATTTACCGGGAATTATTCTATATATTTTTTCAATTGAAGGATTGGTATTTTTGCTTCTTGGATTAAAAAACAAATTTCGCGTTGGCATCTCTTCAAAGGCAGTTATTGTATCTGATAGAGAGGTTACAATAGCCTATTTAACAGGTCTAAGGCAGGTTACGATTGGAAATGAATCCATTTATTTTGATTATATTAATGATTTACAACTCTCATTCCCAACAGATTGTATTGACGAGCAAAATATAGAATCATTTCGTTCAGAGATTAAAAATGTTGTTGACCGCGATAGGGTTTTGATTCGAAATAAGTATTAAAAATGGAAGAAGCACAAATATTAATTATCGAGGATGATTTGGTATTCGCGGAGATGGTGCAATTTCAGCTCAGTACTTCCGGAATTTCGTTAGAAAATATCATCTCTATTGATTCAATTGAAGATGCCAAAGAAATCAGAACGTATCAAGAACCAGATGTCATTCTCTTGGATCTAAACATTACGGATTCATCAGGAATAAGTACATATGATTCAATCAGTAAGTTATTTCCATTAGCCTCAATTATTGTATTGTCAGGTATGGATGACGAATCTATTGCACTAGAAATTGTTTCCAAGGGTGGTCAGGACTATGTATTGAAAGGAGATTTGAATGCGCAAATTTTAAATAAAACCATAAAATATGGTTTGCTTAGACGGCAGTTGAGTATTAAAGTTCAGAAGTCTGAGAGGAAATTTAAAGATGTATTTAACAAATCACCTTTACCAATCATTCAACTTGTCGGAGAGGATATGGTAATCGAGCTGGTAAATAGTGCAGCCGAACAATTATATAATGTCAAGCGAGAAGATCTTATTGGTAAAAATATACAGGCGTTTAACATAGGGACTGATTCAGAAAGAGAAATAACTTCTGATGGAGGAAGATTTACACAGCATAGGGGAGATGGGGCTAAAATTATAGTTGACATCGAAATCAGTCAGATTGAATCTGATTCCAAGCAGCCTGAATTTATTGCACTGTTGATAGATAGAACGAAAGAAATTGAATTCGAAAAAAGAAAATTTGATATCATTTCTCAAGCGGAAGAATCTGAAAAGAAAAAAATTGCCAGAGAATTACATGATGGCTTGGGGCAACAAATGGTACTTTTGAATCTTTTGTTTCAGAACTTTCAACCAATCGACGAGCAGAAAGATAATTATAAGGACTTAGGAAACCTTTTACAAAGCTGTATCCGTGAGGTGAAAGAGATTGCTTATAACCTTTTACCGCCAGAATTAGAAAAGGGCTTTATTAATGCCATGGAGCGATTCTCACACCGAATTAATTCAATGGGGGAGATTCAGTTTAGCTTAGAAATAGATGAATCTATAATGGAGTCGGATCTTGAAACGATAGATAATTTTAATTTGTATCGAATCATACAGGAGCTTTTTAACAATGCATTAAAGCATTCAAATGCGACTATTTTTACCTTTAAAATGAAAAAAGAACCGTCCGGAAAAATATCAATAGATGTTTCTGATAATGGAGACGGCTTCGATATTGAGAAGGTGAACCACGGCTTGGGTCTTGCCAATTTGAATTATCGAATGAATATGACCGGAATTAAAGGAGATTTTAATTCAAGTCAAGGGGAAGGAACAAAAGTGAGTTTAAACTTTGATTAAAAGTGAAGGTATTATTTATACGTTTTAGCTCCATAGGAGATATTGTGTTGACTTTTCCTGTAGTTACTGCCTTTAAATCACAATACCCACATGCTCATATTTCTTTTTTGTCAAAAAAATCTTTTATTGAACTGTTGTCTGCCCAACCGTGTATTGATGAAAGTATTCCATTTGATAAGTCAGTATTACAGACTAGAAAATGGATTCGTAGTCAAAAGTTTGATCTCATTATCGATTTACACAAGAATACGCGAAGTCATTTGGTTTCGTTTGGAAATGCCAAAAAGATTTATAGATTCGAAAAGTTAAATTTTAGAAAAAAGCTTTTGACCTCCTTAAAGGTAGATAGGCTTCCAAATATTCATATTATAGATCGTTATTTCCAGGCATTAGCTTCTTTAGATTTGAATAAAGATTTAACAGGCACATCGTTCAGTATTCCCCAGGAGTTTGAGGTAAAAATCAGTACTGTTTTTAATGAAATTCCGGATATATTTCTTTGCATTGCCTTGGGGGCTCAGTTTAATACAAAAAAAATTCCCACATCACTTTTGGAGCAGCTAATTGAGGGTATAGAAACACCTATAGCCCTCTTGGGAGACAAAAATGACCTCGCCACGGGAAATCGCCTTGTTGAGAAGTTCAAGCAAAAAAACATAGTCAATTGTGCCGGAAAATATTCCATATTGCAATCTGCAAGTATTTTGAATCAGTCAAACAAATTAATTACTGGTGATACAGGCTTGATGCATATTGCATCTTTTTTCGATATTGATATTATAAGTATATGGGGAAATACAACACCTAAGTTTGGTATGTATCCCTATAGAAAAGAGCACCACAAAAACGATTTACTTTTTGAAAAAAAGGATTTGGCTTGTCGACCATGTTCAAAAATAGGATATGAAAAATGTCCTAAAGGACACTTTAAGTGTATGGCTCATGATGCATCAGAAATCATTAGAGCGATAGAATAATCAATTCCATATCTCTTGAAGGAAGTCTCTTATTTCCTCCATCGCATCCATTGAAAATGTTTCTTCTAGCTGCCCGTACTCACTTACAGTGCATAAGGAACATTTCTGAAATAAATGGTTTAGTCCCTTTAACTCTTTTACCGTTTGTAATTTTCTATTTTTCGGCAATAGTTTTTTATATCCTTCAATATTTTCTTTACTGGTAACCTGAATATCTCTGGAACCAATCAAGACAAGAACATGACAATCTAAATTTTTAATATCCTCACTAGGGGAATATTTCACAAATTCATACATCCATGGGTTGAGCATGGTTTCCGATACAGATTTTATCACTTCTTTTTTCTCATTTCTTTTAATAATATCATTTTTGTACATGACTTTAGTCCACCGTTTTGATATTTTTTCGAGTTCAATTTTAGCTTGACTAATAGACAAGGATTTTACGATGGCATTGAATATTTCTCTGTTGTAATTCTGAGTGATTTCAAGCTCTTGTTCGGATGTATTATTACTTTCAGAAATTAGTCTTGTCTGGATTTGAAGAATTGAATCACCTCTAATAGAGGTTCCTGCAAGTGAAACAATCCCGGATAGATTTTTTATCCTTGCACCCAAAATATTACATATTAATCCTCCTTCACTATGACCGATTACAACAATCTTATTGGAGTCGATATCATCTCTTCCTTTTAAGTATTCAATGGCCGATTCTCCATCAAGGGCAAAGTCTAAAGTTGTAGCCGATGCATAGTCACCTCCAGAAGCATGTGTCCCGCGGTCATCATATCGCAATACCGCATAGCCTAGACTTGTAAGATAATCCGCAAGGACCAAAAAAGGCTTGTGTCCCATTATTTCTTCATCTCTGTTTTGAGGTCCACTTCCACTGATCAATACTATTGCTGGAGTTTGATTGTTGTTTTTTGGAAGAGTAAGGGTGCCGGCCAAATAAAAAGAATCCTGCAAATTCATAAATTTTACTTCTTCAATATCGTAGGAAAACGGTGGTTTAGGATTTTGTGGTCGCTTGGGTTTATTATTTTGCTGAGCCTCTTTATAAAAGGTCATATTTTCGACGATAGCTCCTTGCTGAAAAACTCCTGCAATGGAATCCGTATAATAAACCCCTTCAAAAATGAATCCGATGTTTTTCATTTCAACTTTTAGCCGATTACCTTTCAAAAGGGATATTTCTGCTGGGATATCAAAGGCCTTTTGCTTCGGTGAATCAATGGTGACCTTGTGATTTTTTTTGTCTTTCGTAATATGAAATACCAATTGAAGATCAGCAGCTTTTAATGTGGCATACCAATCCCCACAAGGAGATTGCGCAAGACTTGTCATGCTTATAGAAAGAAACAGGAAGAATAATTTCATTAATAAGGGACATTTAATTTTTTAAAAATAAAATGCATTAACCAAGCAGGACCAATGAGTAGAAACTGAATATCTTGGAGAAATGATGGTTTTTTACCCTCGATGTGATGACCAATAAATTGAAAAACCCAACTGACAGAAAAAATGCCAATGTAAATCCATACGGGGTATTCCAAGGAATTGATATTCTGACATAAGAATATGCATGCAAATGCGAATAAGCTCATTCCTACGGAAATAGATATAGAAAGAGATATGTAGTAAATGAGGACAAGCACTAAAGCTACAAAAGCCCAATTTAGATTAAGGCTTCCGAATAAAGAAATGTTCCATGGAAAAGGAATAACAGAAATCAATCCTACAATACTCAAAAAAATGGCTGGAACACATATCCAATGAATCAATTTATTTGTTTTGTTCTGATGACTCACCCCGTAGGCATCAATAAGAGATTGAAATTTGCTCATAGTTCTAATCGTTTTCGGTAAATAATTTTTTAAGCTCAGAGGCTTCACTCGGTTTCATTTTTCCTGCTAGAATTAAGCTCAATTGTTTTCTACGTAAAGCCGCGTCGTATCGCTTTTTTTCTTCTTCACTTTCGGGAATCAATTCGGGGACTTGAATAGGACCGGCGTGTTGATCAACTGCCACAAATGTATAAATGGCGTCGTTACATTTAATTTTTTCTCCTGTGACCTGATCTTCGACATACACATCAATAATCACCTCCATTGACGAGTAGAATGATCTTGAAACTTTTGCCTCCAAGGTAACAATTGAGGCTTGCTTAATAGGTCTTTGAAAGGATACATGATTAACCGATGCCGTTACAACGACTCTTCTACAATGCCTGTGTGCAGAAACGCTTGCAATAACATCCATCCATGCCAATAACTCTCCTCCAAATAGATTTCCAATTGTGTTGGTATCATTAGGTAGAACAACTTTTGTTGCTATGGAGAGGGTATCAATCGCTTTTCTAGATTTCATACACAAATGTAAGTAATAATGGAATTCAATAGTCCAATAATGAAATGAAAGAAAAGCGGTAATTTACAATTGGAATCCATTTCAAGGAAATAAAAAAGTTTAAATAAAAAGTTTTATTGTTTACTTTAGCAAACCTTTAAAGAAATAATTCGTTAATAAGAAAACTAAATCCATGAAATTTACTTATTTATTATTGTGCTCATTTCTCCTTTCATCGATGCACAGTATAGCTCAAGACAACAAAAGGAAGTTTGACCCAACAAATGCCAGAGATGGTGAGGATATTGAATATTGCCATCAGCATATCAAAATGGCTGAATTGAGAAATAATCCAGATTACATCAAAGCCAACAAAGAATCTGAGTTGGAGTTCCAGCAAAAAATAAAGGAGCCAGCTCAAAAGGGTACAATTTATAAAATACCCATTGTTTTTCATGTTCTTCACAGTGAGGGAGTTGAAAATATTTCTGATGAGCAAATTTATGATTGTGTTAGTATTTTGAATCGAGATTTTCGAAAGCAAAATGCGGATACCGCAAATGTACATCCTGACTTTTTAGGGATGCCAGCGGATGTAGAGGTAGAATTTGTTCTTGCC
The DNA here is from genome assembly GCA_003331365.1 of Flavobacteriales bacterium. Classification (GTDB taxonomy): domain Bacteria; phylum Bacteroidota; class Bacteroidia; order Flavobacteriales_D; family Crocinitomicaceae; genus UBA952. Next base: position 34,729 of record QOQC01000003.1, read on the forward strand.
ACAAAAGCACCAAATGGAAATTGTTTCAAAGGTATTACGCGAACCAATTCACCTATGAGCTATCAAGGTGACGATGGAGGAAGTCAGGTAGGTGCTATTATTCAAGGCAACGATGTTTACAATCAGTCATGGCCTGGAAACAAATATCTAAACGTATTTGTCTGCGGAGAAATCGGTGGAGCTGCTGGTTACACAACAAACCCGAGTAGTTGGAGTGCAACAAGCATGACAAATGGCATTTGGGTTTTACACAATTATGTAGGTTCAATCGGCACGAGTAGCTTGGGGACTAGTCGAACAATGACACATGAAGTTGGACACTGGTTGAATTTGGATCACCCATGGGGAAATACAAACAATCCCAATTTGCCTAGCAATTGTTTTACCGATGATAACGTTCAAGACACACCTGAATGCATTGGCGTGACTTCCTGTAATTTGAATGCCAACACTTGTAGTGGAGACAACGCTTACTGGGGTTTCGACATAAGAGATAATGTTGAAAATTATATGGATTATTCATATTGTTCAAAAATGTATACGCAAGGTCAAGTAAACAGAATGCGAGCGGCTTTACAAGTTTCGAGCACCGGAAGATCCAACCTATGGAAAGCATCGAATTTAAGTGCTACAGGGGCAACAGGAGACCTGTATTTGTGTAAGGCAGAATTTGAGGCTGACCGTACAACCATTTGTTCAGGAAATGAGATTTTCTTCACAGATGATTCGTACAATGTAGTATCGAGTTGGTTATGGACCATAACACCGTCAACAGGTTGGTCCTATACCAATGGAACTGATGCCAATTCTCAAAATCCAAGTATCATTTTCGATAATGAAGGATTATATACAATTTCGCTTAATGCTTCAGATGGGGCTGCTTCAGATGTAGAAACCAAAAATAATTACATTCGTGTTCTACCAGCATCTGCTGTATTGCCTTATTGGGAAGGTTTCGAAGAATATACAAGTCTTGAAAATCTTACAAATTGGGAAATCATAAATCTAAATAACAACAATGCTTTTACTTTAGCAACAGGTATTGGTTATACTGGAAATAAATGTGCTCGACTTGTCAATTATGGTCAGCAACCATCGAATGTTGATGAATTGATTTCTGAGCCTATTGATATGTCTGGTATTCCAGAAACTGGGCAGGTTACCTTGAGTTTTAGATATTCCTACAGGAAGAGAACTTCATCAGATTATGAATTCTTGAAGGTTTTTATATCAAATGATTGTGGAGGTGACTGGTCACAAAGGAAAACCTTAGGTGGAAATTTGTTATCAAATCAAGTTTCATCATCTTATTGGCAACCCAGCTCTCAATCCGATTGGGAAACCATACATATGGGGAATGTTTTTTCTGACTTTTTTGTTGAAAATTTTAGAATGAAATTCAGATTTGAGGGTGAAGGAGGAAATAACTTTTACCTTGATGACATAAATCTATATGAAGGAAGCTCTTCTGATGATATCATTGTTGGTGTTGAAGAATTAGGTGCTAATATCGATATGAGTATTTATCCGAATCCAACCGAAGCGGATGTTTCAGTTGTGTTTCATCTAAATAAAGCACAAAAAATGACTGCACAAATTATTGATGTTAGAGGAAAGGTTATAGAGTCTCATTTGCTACATGCAAATGAAGGAAAGAATACTTTAATTCTTGAAACCAGTAAGCTTTCTCAAGGATCCTACACGATCAAATTGAACAGTGCTTCTGCGTCTTCATCAATGCCGTTCTACAAAATCTAAGACTGCTTAAAGTATTCATTTATGATTCGTGCTTTAGAGGTACCGATTTCCTCCGCAAGCTCATTTTCACTAGCGCTCTTTATGGCTTCTAAAGTTTTGAATTTTTTAAACAAAGATTCTTTGGTTTTTTCTCCTATTCCATTGATGTTTTCAAATTCGGAATGTAGTGCGCTTTTACTTCTCCTATTACGGTGATGTTTAATGCTGAATCTATGCGCTTCGTTTCGCATAAATTGAATCACTTTTAGACTCTCGCTTCTTTTATCTAGATAAAGAGGGTGTTTGTCATTTGGGAAAAATATCTCTTCTAGTCTTTTTGCGATTCCTACAATGGCTACCTTTTTCTCAAGGTTTAATTCTTTAAGAGCTTGACAAGCTGCGCTAAGCTGACCTTTACCACCATCAATGATAATAAGGTCAGGTAAAGATTGATTTTCTGATAGAAGTCTTTTATATCTCCTAAATACAATCTCTCGCATTGTCTCGAAATCATCAGGACCACTGACCGTTTTTACATTAAAGTGTCTGTAATCTTTTTTTGAAGGCTTTCCTTTCTTAAAAACCACACATGCAGAAACCGCATTTGTGCCCTGTAGATTTGAATTATCAAAGCATTCCATGTGAATCGGTGTGGTTTTTAGTCTGAAATCTTTTTGTATGGATTCAAGGATTCGAGTTTGATGGTTTTTCGAATTCAATAGAATAGCCTTTTTCTTTTCATTATTTATATATTGATTAATGTTACTTAAGGATAGCTCGAGTAATTTTCTTTTGTCCCCCCTTACAGGGAACATGAATTTATAATCATTGAATGTGGATTTCAATTCCACATTGGAAATGATGGTTTTGTTTACCGAGCCAAACTTATCCTTTAATAATGATATATTTAGCAGGGCACATTCAGTAATGGATTCATTGAGTCTTTTTTTGATTTTTTGATTGTAGATATTCATGACCGCCCCCTCTTTAATAATCATGTAATTAATATAAAATGAATCACCTGTTTCCACCAAAGAAAACACATCAAGGTCATGAATTTCCGAAACTATTATAGACTTGGTTCGATATTGATTGAGTCCATCAATTATTTTCTTGACTTCTTCAGCTTGCTCAAATTCATACTTAGATGATAAGTCTTTCATTTGAGTTCTAAGTATTTTAATGAGTTGAGATGTTTTACCCTCAAGAAGTAAAATAACTTTCTCAATAATCTCATCATATTCCGCTTTAGATTGAAGAGCCTCACATGGTCCCTTACAATTGCCTATGTGATATTCAAGGCAAACTGAATGTTTGTTCTGTTCAATTTTTTGAGCACTTAGGTCCAATGAACAAGTTCGGACAGGAAATAAGTCATGAATAAGCTTAAACATGACATTCATATTTCTGACGTTTGGGAATGGTCCAAAATACAGTGAGTCTTTATTGTTTTTTTTACGAGTCGTTTGAACTCTTGGAAAGGGTTCCTTAATGACTTCAATCCAGGGATAGGTTTTATCGTCCTTTAAAAGAACATTGTATTTGGGTTGATGTGTTTTAATAAGATTATTTTCGAGCAATAGCGCGTCTTCCTCAGAGTCCACAATGTGATACTCTATTTTTTTTATAGACTGAACTAAAATTTTTGTTTTGTAGTATTCATGTTTTGAGTTGAAATAAGACTGAACGCGATTTTTTATGTTTTTGGCCTTACCAATATAGATAATTCGATCGCTTGCATCTAAAAACTGATAAACTCCTGGATTATCAGGTAGCAGTTTTAAGGAATTTATGATTTCATCACTCATTGGATTCATAGAATAAAAATAAAACTAATATTCAAAATTTATTCATTCCTCTATCTTTGTATACATGTTAGATGAATTTGTAAGAAGAGCACTCAGTGAGGATTTAGGGGATGGAGACCACACTTCATTGGCATGTATCAATGAAAACGAAAAATCTGCTGCACGGCTTGAAGTTAGAGAAAGAGGAATTCTTGCAGGTATTGGAGTAGCCAAAAGAGTTTTTGAACTCTATGATTCATCCTTAGAAATAGAAATTCTCAAAAATGATGGAGATTCGGTAATTGAAGGCGATATCGCGTTCATCGTTAAAGGAGCAGCGCGCTCAATATTAAGCACTGAAAGATTGGTGCTCAATTTAATGCAGCGCATGAGTGGTATTGCTACAAAAACACGTCAAATGATTGAAATGATTTCGCATACGGATGCCATATTATTGGATACAAGAAAGACCACTCCAGGAATTCGTTTCATTGAAAAAGAGGCTGTTGCCATTGGAGGAGGAGGAAATCATCGCTTTGGTTTGTATGATATGATCATGATTAAAGACAATCACATTGATTATGCAGGGGGGATTTCAAATGCCATACAAAGAACACAATCTTATTTGAATACAAACAATAAAAAGCTAAAAATAGAGATCGAGGTCCGTTCTTTGAATGAGCTTAATGAAGTCCTGACCGAAGGAAAGGTACACCGTATCATGCTTGACAATTTTTCTCCAAAAGAAATTGAAAATGCATTAAAGCTTATTCCGCCGGAATATGAAACTGAGGCTTCAGGTGGTATTACAGAAGAAAACATTGTTGCCTATGCTGAAACTGGAGTGGATTTTATATCCGTTGGTGCCTTAACACATGCGATAAAAAGTTTAGACTTAGGTTTAAAGGCTCATCCCTAGACGATAGTTGCTGATATCAAGAAGAAAATTTATATCCTCCTCTATTTTATTCCCTATAACTACAATCTTTGCACCTGCTTCATGTGCATTTTTAATTTCTTCAATACTCCGTATTCCGCCACCAATAATCAATGTTGAATTTACTTTAGAGAGTAATTGAATCATTTCTCTGCTAATACAATGCTTAGCGCCACTTCCTGCATCTGCGTATATAATTTGATGACCAAGAAATTTTCCAGCGACTGCAGTTTTTCTGGCTATAGATAATGCATCTTTTGGAATTGGATTTGTGTTTGAGATATATTCTACTGAAGATTTTTTACCCCCTTCGATGAGCATGTAGGAAGTTGATATGATTTCAATGTTCATTTTTTCAAGCTCAGGAACGGAGTCAATATGATGCCCGATCAAATAATCAGGATTTCGTCCAGAAATCAGGGATAAAAATAAAATCGCATCTGCATGTTCAGAAAGTTGGTGGGAAGCTCCCGGAAATATAATAAGGGGTGCCGTGATTTTTTCTTTTGCGAGCTTAACGCAATTTTGAAAATCTGATTTAGAAACAGTGCTTCCTCCAATAAAGACAAAATCGGGTTTAGCAAAAGATACCTTATCTAAAAATCGAAGCAAGTCTTTATCAGATGTAAACTTATCGGGGTCTATCAGAATAGCTATCCCTTTAGCTGAAATTTTAAAGATGTCTAAAACATTCATTTAATCAATATTATAAGTCAGTATTTCGTCTTCTATTTTTTCATGAATCAGACGATGTTTTTGTCTACCGTTTTTTGTATTTACTTCAAAATAATGTTCGTTGTTATTTCTGGATAATGCTCGGATATCATTTTTGAAGTTTAATCCTTTTAAGTCATATAATTTATATAAACATTCTTTTATGGTCCAAAGGATAGTTAAATCTTCAACTGAATTATATTGGTAATGTTTTTTATCCTCGATATTTACATATTTGGTTTTAATCCTCATAACTCTTTCATCAATTCCCTCAATGTCAATACCTATAGGGGATTTTGAAATGGCTAGGCAGTTGCTTTTAGAAGAATGGCTTACTGAAATGTGATTCTTACACCTTCCTAAAAAAGGCTTTCCATTAGAATTGTACAAAATGGGCTCATTGGGAATTAATTGATTTCTTAATTGCCGAATACCAATAAATTCATTTTTCCGTTGCAGACTGTTTATTTTTATTAATTCAGCATTTTCCTCATTTAACATTAAAGTATTTAAATCAACACTTGTTTTGTTTAAGATGCCAAATTTAATTTTATGTCTTTCAAAAAAAATCACCCTTTATTTTTTGTAAAAATGCTAATTAAATCGTAAATTAATAAAGTCAATCTCCAAGTCTGATTAAAACAATTTAAATTTTTTTAACAATTCTTTAATGACGGTGTTTTTTTTTATATTTACCCTCTTGAAAAGAAAGAATTTAAAACCAATTCATATATACTATGATTAAAAAGTTACATTACGTCCTCTTAACATTCTTATTAATAGGCTCTTACTCTTTTTCGCAGGTAGGTTTAGGAACATTGAAAGGAACCGTTCGAGACGAGGTTTCGAAAGAACCATTACCATACAGTAAAGTTCTCATCAAGCAAAATGGTAATACAAAAGGTAATGCTCTCACAGATTTTGATGGAAAATTTCAGATTAATGCGGTTCAACCTGGTTCTTACACAGTTGAAGTTCGTAATGCTGAAGGATATCAGCCTCAGGAAATTACTGATGTGTTAATTTCTTCAGACAAAATCACCTTCCTGGACAAAATTATGTTGAGCAAACCAAAAGACGTTCAAGATATTGAAGAAGTAAAGGTTATTGCATATAAGGTTCCTCTAATTGACAAAGATGGAGGGGCTTCAGGAGCGACCGTGACGCGTGAAGATATATCAAGACTTCCCGTTCGTTCGGCGGCAGGTGTTGCCCAGTCGGTTGGTGGTGTAAATGCAAACGAGGGAACAGGTGCAATATCTGTAAGGGGTTCAAGATCGGATGCTACTTATTTTTACATTGATGGTATCAAAGTCCGTGGTTCTTCGAACCTTCCCAAGTCAGCTCTTGAAGAGGTGGCCGTAATTACTGGAGGAGTTCCGGCGAATTATGGAGATGTTACGGGTGGTATTATATCAATTACAACGAGAGGTCCTTCTGCAACTTATTTCGGAAGTATTGAAGCAGTTTCCTCTGGTATATATATTAATGGAGAGGATCCTGATGGATACGACGGTAAGGTTTTTGGTTTAGATCAATATGGTTACAATTTATTTGAAGGAATGCTTTCTGGGCCATTGCTCATGAAAAGAGACTCTGCTGGAAAAAAAACAAAACCTATTTTAGGATTTTTGGTTTCAGCAAACTATACGGATCGATTGGATAGTCGACCATTGGCAGGTGGAAGCTACAGAATCAAGAAAGACGTTAGAGATGAATTGCTGGCAAATCCGTTAAGACCGACCTCAACAGGTTTTGGAACATTCCATAACGCATTATTTTTAAGCAATTCAGATTTCGAATTAACGCCTTGGAGAATGAACGCGAGAAATCAAGTGCTTTCTGCCCAGGCTAAAATAGATGTGAATACAGGCCCAACAATTAATCTCCAATTTGGTGGATCTTTAAACTACTCAACTGGTTCAAACTGGGGGAGAACAGGGTCTTTATTGAATTTTGGAAATTTTGGAGAGTACAACAATATCGATTACAGGGTATTTGGTCGTTTCACACAACGCTTTAATAATTCACAAGAAGGGAGCAGTTCAAAAATCAAGTCAGCTAACTACAATTTAATGGTTGACTACTCTAAGTCAACGAGAGATTTTTATGACCCGAAACACCAATACAATATGTTTAACTACGGTCACGTAGGGTATTATACCACAAGAAGAAGACCTTCTTATGAGTTTAATTCTGAAACAAACATGTATGTGCATAATGGTTTTAAAGACGAAGAGGTGAGCTTTACGCCTTCTCAAACAAATTCAGCATTGGCAGCCATAACAAGTCAATATTATGATATTTATGCAGGAGATCCCATTGGACATTACGAGAATTTATTCCAAATTCAGCAAGGTAATGCATTGAGAAATGGTGATGCACCCCAATCCGTATACAATATGTGGAGCAATATAGGAACACCATATAATGGCTTTTACAAATCAGAAAATGATCAGTTCCGAGTAACTGGTTCTGGATCTGTTATCATTGGTGACCATTCAATCTCTTTAGGTTTTGAATATGAGCAAAGAGTAGATAGAGGATGGACAAATGGGACTACCACAGGTGGTGGTGGAAATGGTCCGATTGGAATTTGGACAATAGCACGACAGCTAACAAATTTCCACATTACGGAGCTTGATTTGAATTCAGGGACTATTGCTGATTCTGGATCTTTTAAGACGATTACCTATGACCGATTGAATTCTGGTTATGCCTACTCTTCAGGTACAGGCGAATATGGCGGGCAGCGTGAAGACGACAACCAGAGCTTTTTTGACTATAACCTAAGACAAAAATTAGGAATTGCGGTAGATGGGGACCAATTCATTGATATTGATGAATATGATCCAAATCTCTTACAATTTGATATGTTCTCTCCTGATGAACTTTTAAATAGTGGAAACTCTTTTGTTTCTTATTGGGGATATGATCATACGGGTAAAAAAGTAAAAGGAATAACAGATATCAATAAGTATTTCAATGAATATGACGAGAATGGAAACTTCAGAAGATTCGTAGGAGCATTTCAACCTATATATATGGCAGGTTATATTATGGACAAATTTGCTTTCAATGATATTGTATTTAATGTTGGTCTTCGTGTGGATGTTTTTGATGCGAATCAACCGGTACTTAAAGACCCATATTTATTTTACAATGCAAGATCTGTGGCTGAGGCTCAAGCCTTAAAAGAAAGTGATCCAACCCAATATGCATGGGTAGATATTCCTGAAAGCATGGGAAGCGACTATGTCGTTTATGTTGATGACGTGAATGATCCTTCATCAATCAATGGATTTAGAACCGGAATGAATTGGTACAATGCAGATGGAACACCAGTAGAAGATCCAGAGCCATTAACTGGAGCTGCGGGTATTGCACCTTGGCTATTAAACCCAGGTCAGGAAACACCTGACGCAAGTGCCTTTGAAGACTACAAGGCTCAGGTTAATTTTATGCCAAGAATTGCTTTCTCTTTCCCGATTTCAGAGGAGGCATCATTTTTTGCACATTATGATATCTTGACCAAACGACCTACTTCTGGATTTAGGTTTGATCCATTTGAATATCAATTCATAAATTCAAGAAATGCGATTATAAGCAATTCAAACTTAAAGCCTGAAACGACTGTAGATTATGAATTAGGATTTCAACAGGTTCTTGGCCGAACATCATCACTTAAAATCTCTGCATTTTATAGAGAGCAAAGAAATAATGTTCAGCTGGTCAATATATTCCTAGCTCACCCTGCAACATACAGAACCTATGGAAATAGAGACTTTGGAACCATTAAAGGCTTGACCGTTGCATATGATTTGAGACGAACAGGTAACATTAGAATGACAGCAAACTATACACTTCAGTTTGCGGAAGGTACTGGTTCAGATGCGACGTCAGCTGCAGGATTAATTAATGCTGGTTTACCTAATCTAAGAAATATTTTCCCATACTCATACGATCAGAGACATGCCATTAATGTAACATTTGATTATCGTTATGGGAGTGGTGAAGATTATAATGGTCCAATGCTCGGAAAAATGCGGGTATTAGAAAATACTGGACTTAATATATTTTCCAATATTTATTCAGGCTCTCCATATTCAAATCAGACTTTTATTACCGATGAGGCGATTGGAAGTTTAAATGCTGGTCTTGATGGTACTTTAAATGGTTCAAGACTCCCATGGTCTTACAGATTAGATCTTCAAATCGACAAAACTTTCAATTTGGAGTTTGGTTCTAATGAAGATAAAAAGAAAATGGCATTTTTAAATGTTTATGTTAGGGTAACCAATCTACTTAATCAATTCAATATCTTGAATGTGTATAGAGCAACAGGTAACTGGGATGATGATGGCTATTTGGCGGCTGCGTCAAGTCAATCATCTATTCAAAATCAGATTGATGAGCAGGCATTTAGAGACTATTATATGATGAAAATTCAAAACCCATACAATATTAGTTCACCAAGGACAATCAGACTGGGTATAAAATTTGATTTTTAATTTATTATTGAAACAAACGGATTAAACGTTACAAATATGAAAAAGCAATTTTTTGCAACATTAATAGGATTAGGTTTATCTCTCAACGGGATGGCTTATCTTGGACCAAACGATAAAAAAGGGGGAGATGATGAATCTCCAAAAGGAGCCAATTGTAGTCCTGCAACTGCAAAGCTAACGATGGAATTTAACGACGTAAGTGCATTTATTGAGCAAGGTGGAAGTATGTTCCAGAACAGACAAGAAGGAACACCAGCTTATGAGGTTCCAAAAGGGAGTAATTTATTTGCTATTTATGCTGGAGCTCTTTGGATGGGAGGTACTGATGTAAATGGCCAGCTAAAACTAGCAGCATTGCGTTATCGTAGAGGAAACGACTTTTGGCCCGGGCCATTGACGGTAAATCCAGGAACGGGGGATTACAACCCTCTATATCCTGTTGGAGATCTCGCGAGAAGAGATTATGGTGAGGCAAATATTGATCCAGATCAGTGTCAAGCTTATGATAGGTTTTATACCATAAGAAAGGCGGAAGTTATTGCATTTAATATTTGGTTTGAGTGTAACGCTGGAATAGCAACTGAAGGTTGTGACGATATCGAAACCCCATCAAATGATGTTTTAAAAAGGATTTATGGTTGGCCGGCACACGGTGATGTTTCAAGAGGTCAAGATTACTTCTTAGCACCATATTATGATAGAGATGAGGATGGTAATTACAATCCTGATAATGGTGATCACCCGTGGTATGATGATATCCTTGGAAGAGATGATGTTGAATGCGGAGTTGACAGAAGGGTAACGCTTTATGGAGATGAGACACATTGGTGGGTTTTTAATGATAAGGGTAATATTCACACAGAAACGACTGGAGATCCGATTGGTATGGAAATTCGGGCACAAGCTTTTGCTTTCGCAACGAATGACGAGGTCAACCTAATGACATTCTACAACTATGAATTAATTAATAGAGGAACACAAACTCTTTATGATACGTATTTCTCTCAGTACTTAGATTGTGATATAGGAAATTATTCAGATGACTACGTTGGTTGTGACGTTTCAAGGGGATTAGGTTACACCTACAACGGTGATTTAATTGACCAAAGTGATGGTGGAACAAACGGATATGGTGAAAATCCTCCTGCGATTGGTTGTGATTTCTTTGAAGGGCCCTATCAAGATGCAGATGGCTTAGACAATCCTGGTCCCTATTTCGATTCAGTAACCAATGAAATTGTTACGCCTAACATATCTGACGCCATTAACAATAATGGTATTGTGTATAACGGAATTGGTGTGGGATATTCAGATTCATTAATCGATAATGAAAGATTTGGAATGAGGAGGTTTACTTACTATACCTCCACGTCCTTATATCCCTATAATGACCCTGATGTTGCTGCAGAGTACTATAACTTCATGGAAGGTCAGTGGGCCAACGGTTCTGAAATGTATTATGGTGGTCTTGGAGCAGGTGCCGAGTCTGATGTATTATCGGATTACATGTTCCCTGGCGATTCTGACCCGTTGAATTGGGGTACAGGTGGTATTGACATGACAGCCGAATGGCCTGATGGGTGGTTTGAAGCTACTCCGGGCTTACCTGCTAACCCGAATGGTGATAGAAGATTTGTTCAATCTGCCGGTCCATTTACGTTAAGGCCAGGTGCGATCAATAACATTACTGTTGGAATCGTATACGGTAGAAGTTCTGATGGTGGTTTATTAGCTTCAGTTGATGCAATGAAACAAGCAGATACTAAAGCTCAAGCTTTATTTGACGCATGCTTCGACATTCTTTCTCCTCCAGATGCACCTAAATTAACCATTCAAGAATTAGAAAATGAATTGATTTTGGTAATCGAAAACCCGATATCTTCTAACAATTATCAAGAAGCCTATGAGGAAGAGGATGAAATCAATATTTCGGATCCTTCAGTTGACCGTTTCTATCGATTTGAAGGATATCAAATTTTTCAGCTGAAAGACGAGGACGTTTCCGTTGCTGACTTGTATGATACGGATAAATCAAGATTAGTTGCACAATGCGATATCGAAAATGATATTGATAGAATCATCAATTTTACTTTTGACGAATCACTTGGATTTGCTATTCCAGAAGAAATGGTTGATGGTTCAAATGTAGGGATTCAGCATTCCTTTAAAGTGACTACTGATTTATTTGCACAAGGTTCACCAACTTTAGTAAATCATAAAACGTATTATTTTGTAGCTGTAGCTTATGCTTACAATCAGTGGAAAGAATACAATCCAAATGACCCCTTATTATTGGATGGACAGCGTATGCCGTACATCTCATCTCGTCTGAACTTTGATGGTACTGCGATCACAAGTGTGCCTGCTGTTCCCCACAATCCTACTCCTGAGTCAGATGGAACTGCACAGTTGGTAGAATATGGTTCAACTCCACAAATCACTAGGCTAGATGGATATGGAAAT
>QOQC01000030.1 GCA_003331365.1 Flavobacteriales bacterium
ATTAGAAGAATTGAGAAAATGATGGGAAATAAAGAAAAAACTTTTTCAGAACAAGAGAAAAAAATTCGATTAATGGCTCGAAAAAGTATTGTTTCAAAGGTGAATATTCCTAAAGGAACTATCATAGAGGAAAGTATGATTTGCTTTAAGAGACCCGGAAATGGAATTCCAAGTCTAAATACAAATCTTGTTATTGGAAAAAAGACCAAAGTTGATATTGAATCGAATAGGGTCATCAAATTAGAACAATTGTCTTGAAAATTTTATTCTTTACCGGCTCAAGATCAGAATATGGTATTATTCGTCCATTATTGATGGTCTTGGATAAAGTAGATTCTATTCATTATAAATTGATTGTAACGGGAAGTCATCTTTTGGAAAAATTTGGTAATACAATTGAATCAATAAAAAAAGACAATCTTTCAGGTGAAATTATTCAATTCGCGTCCTTTGAAGAGAATTCAAGTCCTGGATTAACTGAATTTAACACTGTTTCAGAAAATATTTCCAAGATATGTGAAAATGAAAAACCGCATTATGTTTTCATTACCGGAGATCGAATTGAGGCCTACGCATGTGCAATAGGTGCTCATTTCTCTAAAACAACTATTATTCATTATGGGGGTGGGAATATTTCCAAAGGTTCATGGGACGATATTTACAGATACAACATTTCGAATCTTGCAAAATATCATTTTGTAACAAATGAAGTTGCTTCACAAAATTTAAAACAAGTACCATCATTATTAGATAAAAATGAAATTTATAACATCGGTTCATTTTCTGTTGATTATTTACTTGATTTTAAAGTAAAGAATGACAATCCACTCTATTCGAATTCATTTGCATTAATGACCTTTCATCCTTCCCAAAAATTAGATGAAAATATTGCTGAAATAATGGAGCAGACTATTGATTACTTGTTATCTCGTAAGATGAGTATAGTCATTACCTATCCAAATACCGATCCTGGATTTGAAAAAATTGTCAGCGTGATTAACAAACAAAATGATTCAAATGTCACGATTCATAAAAATCTTGGTTCTGATCAATTTTACAGTCATTTAAAACAAGCTAAGCTGATTATTGGTAATAGCAGTAGTTCATTTGTAGAAGCGCCATATTTCGGAAACCCAATTTTGAATATTGGAAAACGACAAGACGGTAGAATATCTGATAAAATAATAAGCCATTGTGATTTAAATATTGAATCCATTAAGGCTTGGATTGATCAGCAAATATCGTGTAACTTTGAAAAAAAGAATTGTGAACAACTGTTTGGAAAGGGAAAATCAATCAGTCTGGCCGTTGATTTATTAAATCGATTAAGTAATGAATGTAAACATAGATAAACATTTAATACACCATTCAAAAAACATTAAGGAAGCCATGTTTCTCTTGAATCGATTGGCAATGGATGCAATATTATTTGTAATCGATGAACACGAAAACTTAAAGGGGTCATTAACTGATGGAGATATCCGCAGGGGTATGCTTAATGGAGCAACCTTAGAGACTGAAGTAATCAATATCATTCATCCTAATCCAAAATTTACTCGTCGAAATGCTGTAAACCTAGAAGAGCTTATTGCTCTTCGAGAAAAGAATTTTAAGATTATTCCGGTACTAGAGGCGGAAACGGATAAAATTATTGACATCATTAATTTTAGAACTCAAAAATCCTATTTACCGATTGACGTTGTCATTATGGCGGGCGGTCGAGGCTCAAGACTATGGCCTTTAACTAAAAATACTCCAAAACCACTTTTGAAAATCAACGATAAGTCAGTTATTGATTATAGTATTGAAAGACTTCAAAAGTATGGTATAACCAATTTTCATGTGAGCGTAAATTATTTAAAAGAGAAAGTGATAGGTCATTTATCTAAATATGATGATCATATCAACTTTAATGTAATTGAAGAGGAAAAACCTCTTGGAACAATTGGAGTTTTACATCAAAATATTAACTACAACTGTGATTCTGTATTGGTTTTAAATGGCGACCTCATTTCAGCTATTGATTTTGAGATGTTTTATTTAGATTTTATTTCTAAAGATGCAGATATCTCAATTTTAACAATTCCATGGAAAGTTGATGTACCTTATGGAATAATTGAAAGCACTGATGGTGTGGTTTCTGGCTTGAAAGAAAAGCCAACTTATACTTATTATGCAAATGGAGGTGCGTATTTAATTAAAAGGGATATTTTAAAATATTTGCCCAAAGACACATTCTACAATGCTACAGATTTTGTTCACCTTATGATGCAAAAGAAGAAAAAGGTTGTTTCATTTCCTTTCAAAGGATATTGGTTAGACATTGGCAGTCATGAGGATTTCAAAAGAGCACAGGATGAGGTCAACTTTAGTGAATAGATGAATTCAAATATATTAATTAGTGTATGTGCACGAGGCGGATCTAAGGGTATCCCAGGAAAAAATTTAAAACATTTAAATGGAAAGCCTCTTATAGACTATACGTTATCTTTTATAGAGAAACTTAAGGAAAGTCTTGAATTTGATTTGTATTTCAGTTCAGATGATCAACAGATTGTAAATCATCTGATAAAAAAGGGATATAATGTTCCAGATATTCGAGAAAAAAAACTCGCAAAAGACAATACTCCGAAAATAGATGTCATCAGAAATGCTTTGCTGAATGCCGAAAATCATTTTTGCAAATCATATGATTATGTGATTGATTTGGACGTAACCTCCCCATTAAGAAATGTCAAAGATATCGTTGACGCATTTGCACAGCTTAAAAAGGATCAAAATGCCTTGAATATCTTTTCTGTAAGTCGCTCCCGAAAAAATCCTTACTTCAATATGATTGAAAAGAAAGAGGACGGCTATTTTAAAAAAGTGATTTCAAAGGATGAAATTACAGGAAGACAACAAACTCCGGTGGTTTACGAACTTAATGCTTCATTTTATATTTTAACCAAAGCTTTTTTAGAGGGAGATTATCGAAAAATGGTCACTGACAAATCCTTAATTTATGAAATGTCACATCTTTGTTTCGATATCGATGAACCTATTGATTTTCAATTGATGGAGGCCGTTCTCAAAAATAATCTTTTCCAATTTTGATACGAGTATTGTTTATTGGTTTAGGGTCAATTGCAAAAAGACACATCATTGCATTGAAATCAATTGAAGCAGAAGCGGAAATCTTCGCACTTCGGTCTTCATTAGAAAGTAATCATGTCGAAGGTATCAATAGCATATATGATATTTCCGAAATCCCAAATGACTTGTCATTTGCGGTAATCTCAAATCCAACTTTTTTACACAAGGAAAGTATTCTTAAAATGTTATCTTTTAATATTCCATTATTGATTGAGAAGCCATTAGCGAATACATTAAACGATGCTCATTTCATTAATGATAATAACAAAACCTCGAATATCATTTCATTGATATCATGTAACCTTCGTTTTCATCCCTGTATTCAGTATTTAAAACAACATTTATCCAACATAGACTGGATAGAAATTAACGCTTCTTGTGGCTCTTACTTACCGGATTGGAGGCCTTCCTATGATTACAAAGAAAATTACAGCGCACATAGAGAGCAAGGTGGAGGTGTTGATTTAGATTTGATTCATGAGCTTGATTATTTATTTTACCTAATTGGTGGACCAAATAAAATTCATTCTCATAAAAAGAACCTTTCATCTCTTGGTATTAATTCACCTGATTATGCCCATTATTTATTGGAATATGATCAAGGAATCGTAACTGTTGCCTTGAATTACTATCGTAAAACACCAAAGAGAACAATTGAAATAATCACGAATAATGATGTTCTGATTGTGGATTTATTGAAATATTCAATATTTTCAGAGACTGAAGGTAAAATGATTTATTCAGAAAAAATAGAACGCAATGAGCTTTTAAAACGTCAATTGTCCTATTTTTTAGAATGTATTAAAAATAACCAAAACACGATGAATCCAATAAGAGAGGCTTATGAAGTATTGAAAATTTGTCTGAATGAAGAAAGCAAATAAAGAAAAAATTATTCTCGTTACTGGTGGTTCTGGACTGATTGGCAAATCCATTATCAAAGATTTGACAGAAGACAGTTATATACCTATTAATATAGACATTACATCCGCTGAAAATTCTTGTGAACACTTCAAATGCGACATCACAAAAGAAGATGAAATTGAGGAAGTATTCCAGCTTATTTATCAAAAATATGGGAGAATTGATGGTCTTGTAAATAATGCCTATCCACGAAAAGAAGCGTTTGGTGCCGATTTTTTTGATGTACAGGAAAAACACTTAGTAGAACAGCTTCATTTTCAGCTTGCCAGCTATTATTTGTGCTGTCAAAAAGTCTTGCCTTACCTTCAAAAATCCAATGGAGGTAGTATCGTAAATATTTCCTCTATATATGGTTCAGTTGGCAACGACTTTTCCTTATATGAGAATACAAAAATGAATCCTCCAGGTGTATACAATATGGTTAAAGGAGGTATCAATAGTTTAACAAATTACTTAGCGGCAAAATTTGGCAAAGATCAGATTAGAGTGAACACCATTTCACCAGGTGGTATTTTTGACAATCAGGATAAAAAATTCGTAGAAAAATACATTCAAAAAGTACCCTTAGCAAGAATGGGTAATCCAGATGACATCAGTCCAGTGATATGCTTTTTAATGAGTGATAAATCAAAATATATTACCGGGCAAAACATTCTGGTTGATGGAGGGCTAACCTGCTTATGAAGATTGGAGTAATTGGTGCTGGACAAATTGGAAGTAGACACATTCAAGGCGCATTAAAAGTTCGCGAACACGATTTAGAGATTGATGTAGTTGAACCGAATCAGGATGCTACAATTTTGTCAAAAAAAAGAAATGAGGAAATAGAATCTGAACATACTGTAAATTATCATCAGAATATTCAAGGTCTTGAAGGAAAATATGAGGTCGTTATCGTCAGTACAAATTCCACCAACCGACTAGAAATAACCACTGATCTCCTCCAGAAGGTTGATGTTAAAGTTCTCATCCTAGAAAAAGTGGTTTTCCAATCAATTGAAGAATTCACAAGTCTTGAGGAAAATTTAAAGGATAAGAATACATTGGTTTATGTGAACCATCCTAGAAGAATGTATGGCTACTATCAGGATTTGAAAAATGAGCTGAAGCAATCAAAGCAAACAATATCACACATTCACGTTTTGGGTAACGATTGGGGGCTTGCTTGTAATGGATTACACTTCATAGACCTAGCTTCATTTCTAATGGATAAAAATCCTATTTCTGTCTCTAATAACCATTTAGAAGATATAAGCCCCAGTAAGAGAATTGGTTATATTGAATTTACTGGGCATTTATGGGTGTATTTTGAGCAAAGGTCTACCCTACTCTTGTCGTCTTTAATAGGCAATAATAGATCAACTTCAATTGAAATTATATGTGCAGATCATAAATATCATATTGAAGAAGGTGGTAGAGGAATTATTAGCCTATTCAAAAATTCTAAATGGATTTCAGACACGCCAATTACCACCCCTTTTCAAAGTGAATTAACCACCCATCTTATTGAAGATATTTTAAATAATAAAGCACCAAAAATAACACCTTTACAATTGAGTAAAACCTGTCATCAATCATTTATCGAATCCTTAAAGAATTTTACATTCAAACATTCAGGAGAGGACTACAAACGACTACCCATTACATAATGAAAGAACTCGTACTTATTGGATCTGGTAATATGGCTATAGCTTATTGCGAAGCATTGAAATTTCTTAATATTGATTTTACTGTAATAGGTAATTCAGAAGAAAAAGCCATAGAATTCACTTCTAAAACAGGTAAAGCATGTATTCCAGGTGGAATTAAAAAGTATCTTGAAAATAATTCAACGAAACCGAGTCATGCCATATTAGCCGTACAAGTTGAAGCCCTTTTTGATGTGTCAAAAGTCTTGATCAACCATGGCATAGAAGAAATACTTGTGGAAAAACCAGGTGGTATTAATTATACAGAAATCAATGAACTCGAGAACATCGCAAAAGGAAAAGTTGAATTATTTGTCGCCTATAATAGAAGGTTTTATCAATCTGTCCTTCAAGCAAAAGAGGAAATTGAAAAAGATGGTGGTGCACTTTCTGCAAGATTCGAATTTACGGAATGGTCTCATGTTATTGAAAAACTAAAAAAATCAGATGAGCTCAAAAAAAATTGGTTTTTGGCAAATTCCACACATGTTATTGATTTGGCATTTTCTTTAATTGGTAAACCAAAAGAATTCTCTTCTTATACTTCTGGAAAGCTCGAATGGCATAACCCAAGCATATTTTGTGGATCGGGTATATCAGAAAATAATTGTTTATTTAGCTATTATGCCAATTGGGAATCATCTGGTAGATGGGGAATTGAAGTCAATACCTCAAAAAGAAAGTTAATCCTATCTCCTCTTGAAATACTTCAAGAACAGCAAGTTGGTTCTATTGAAATACAAAAAGTAGAAATGGATTACTCGAAAGATGAAAAATTCAAACCTGGCATTTTGGAACAATGCGGAGCATTCATAAATGGCGAAAAACAACATCTGAAATCTATACAAGAACAAAAAAACGATTTAAAGTTTCTTTCCAAAATTAATGGCAGGACCCAGTAAACAGATAAAGTACACAGGGATATTGCTTATTGCACAATTCCTTCTTAAATCAAGTAGCTTACTAAAGCAAGTACTTCTTGCATTTTTTTTAGGAATTTCAGCCCATGTAGACTTATTTATTGCTGCTCAAATTGTTCCCGCAATAATTGCTAGTGTAATTGCTGGAGGAGCTGGAGAAATTCTCGTAACGAGATTCAAGGACAAATCATCTGTATCCGATGACTTTATTGCCATTTTTGTTCACTCGATTGTATTTCTGACCATCATTTTAAGTGTATTCTATTGGTTTTCTCTTCCTATTTTCGGTTATCTCTTCGAAATCAAAAATGAGCAATTGGTCATTTTTACTGAAATTTCTTTTTATATCATCATTAGTAGGATACCTGCCGCCTACGTATCATGTTTGAGACATTTACTCTATGCTAACGAGAAATATAAGTCATATTTATATGCTTCATTTTTTTCAGAATTACTTGGGATTTTAGCCATATTATTTTTTGTTAATGACCTTGGGATAAAAGCTTTTGCTATCGGTTTCTTTATAACACCTTTGGTAAATTCAATTTTCTTTATTCGATTTCATCGACTTAAGTTTTTATCATTTTTAAAAATAAATACATGGAGAGAACATATTAATGAATGGATAAGTATTATGAGTCAAACCTTAAATCTTGGGGCACAAACCTTTATAAATTATTTGTCTACATTTTGGGAACGCACCTTATGCATGAGGTATCTTCAGCCAGGGTTTTTAAGTGCCCTAAATTACTCGAAAAGCCTAACAGAACTACCTCGAATGGCATTTCTATCTTCAGTACTTACCACCAGCTATATTGAACAAATAAAAAGAAAAGAAGATAGCCAACATGAATTTCTTCGATACTCAAATAAAATAGAAACTTTTCTGAGTGAAATTTCTTCGATTATGCAGCTTGCGTTAATGATTTTTGCTCCATTTATCGTAGTCATTCTTTTTAAAAGAGGAGCATTCGATGACGAGGCTGTTCTTCTAACTTTCACCATATTTCAAATATTAAGTGTTGGTTTTTTGCCCAATCTTATGACTAATTTTCTATCTAGAACAATGTATATTGAATCACAGTACAAAATACTTTTCAAAATCACTGTTTTAAGATTTTTTATTGAAATGGGAATCATGAGTATGGTTATATTTTACACCCCCTACTCTATTCCAATCGCAATAGTGACAAGTAAGTTTACCGGTTCCATTTTAATGTTTTTTTATTTAAAAAAATTGCGCCCCGGAATTTTCAATGTTCTCCGGTTTGTTAAAATTTATACGATTGCTGTATTGACATCAATTCTGATTCTTTATGTTAATTCGATAATTTCTATGAATGTCTTGAATATGAATCTTGCAGAACTAATGCTGATTTATATTCCTTTAGGTCTTGTATTTTTATCCATTACAATTATTTGGGTATTGAAGAGATATAAAACGGAATTTGCCATGATTTCACTTAATCCATTTAAAAGATTTGTCAAGTCAAGGAATTAAATATCTAAATCGCCTTCAAAAGTTCAAAAAATTTGGACAGCCAATAATTATCTTATTGGATAAACTTCGGATTTTCGGTTTAATCGTTCCAGTAATTAATTTCACACTTCGAAAGCTAAAAATCAAAAAGCAATTCCAAAAAAACCTGAATTATCGGTTGATTGGAAAATCCTTTAAAAATTCCAATTTCCCCCAAAATCAATCTTCCCAAAAGGTTATTTTGTTTCCCTTCTTTTCCGGCGGTAACAACATCTTTTTTTTTATGAACCTTGCTATTGGATATCGTATGGCCAAAAAGGGGTATCGTTGTGTATACTTAGTGTGTGACAAAGCTGTTCCTATTTGTAATAGCGAAAGATTAAATAAAACGAGGAAAACCGATCCTTACCTATGCTACAATTGCTATAAGCCTTATAGTTACTTAAAGAGAATGACTAATTCTGAGATAATTTATTTATCTCATTATAATAAATCCGAGGATCAACGAATTGCCGAAGAAGAAATAAAACGATTAAATGATCTTGATGTACTCAGAAATTACGTATTTGATGGGATTTCAATTGGAAAATTGGCCGAAAAATCAGTAATGCGCTATTTTTTTATTGGTCAATTAATTGATAATACAGAAACCAGAATCGTTTATCAAAAATTTATTCAGTCAATAATAACCGTTCATTTGAGTCTAAAACATTTACTGAATCAGCAACCTCAATTGAAACCTGAATCCATACTGCTTTATAACGGTACCCTATCTTTAGAGGGATATTATCGTTTATGGGCAGAACAAAATACAGTTAATTACATCACCCAAGAAACCTACATTGGACAAAATTCATGGATTTATAAAAAGAATGATGAGGTTATGAAGTTGAAATGGGATAAAGAATGGAAAAAATTTCAAAAACTGCCGTTTTTAGATGAACATAAAAATAAAGCCATTAATTATTTGGATGGATTGACCAAAGGTAAAGAAATGTACGACCGATTAAATATGGATTTTAAAATAGATAATGATTTAAAAGACAAAGATTATGTTGTGCTATTTACCAACTTAAATTTTGATACAGCAGTATTGGGCAGAAATCCAATTTTTGATTCATTAAAGGCTTGGATTAATGAGATTGTCGATTATTGGATCAAGAATAAACCAGAGCAACTTTTGGTTATTCGTGTTCATCCTGCAGAAGCTAAGCTAGTCAAACCTACCAATGACTTTATAGGTAATTATTTGAATGAAATGCGAGAAAAAATAGAGGGTGAAAACATAAAAGTTTACGCTGCAACCGATGAAGTAAGCTCTTATGAGCTCATTAAATACATGAAGTTAGGACTGGTTTATTCTAGTACGATTGGAATAGAAATCGCATATAATAACAAACCATGTTTACTTGCGGGAGATGCTTTTTATAGAGACCAAAGCTTTGTGATTAAGCCTGAATCTAAAGTTGACTATTTTAAGAAATTAAATCAAATATTGATTGATCTCGAATTTTCACATGACATAAATCAAGAAATACTCCTAAAATTCATCTATTTTATTTATTTCGAAAGGGTCAAAAGGTTAGAAGGAATCAATATTGATCATAAAATGCAATACAGCACATTCAATTTTAAATCAGTTGAGGAGTTTGATTCAAGAAATAAAATCGTATTGGACGAATTTGAAAAAGAGGTATTTTAATGGAAAATAGATTATTCATACGTCTTGCTATTTCTATTCCAATAGTGAACATTATTATGGATATGATTATGATCTTTTTTCCAGATTTAAAAAGTCAAATTGGTATACTTAGAACATCATATCTCCTCTTCATTATCCTTTATTTCATTGTACAATATGGATTAGAAAAGACCCGATACAATGTATTATTACTGTTTTATCTGTTATTTATATTGGTCATGACTCTTCAGACCACCGACCTTAAAGAAAGTCTCATCGATGGCTTTCTTAAAATGTCTGTTTCCTTTTTTATGATTCCAGTGGGTATACAGTTGGGGAAATCTAAAAATACAAATATCATCAAGTCTCTCTATTTTGTATTGGTCATTCTAATCATAAATTATATCATATCTCAGGTGTATAAAATTGGGGTTTCCACCTATCATGAGGATTCATTTTATCAAGGAGGAGCCTCCGTAACAGCACCAATCATAATTGCTGCCATCCTTTTGGTCTTTTTTAATTCATACAATACCAATCGATTACCTTATTCAAGGTTCATTAATCTTTTTATCGTATCTGCCTCTGTATTCATTATTCTAATCAGTCTTAAAAGGGGTGCAATTCTTGGATTTCTAGCCGGTATTCTAATATACCTATTGGTTTCCTCTAAAAAAGTAGGAACCGTATTTAGATTGGCCCTTATCGCTATTTCTTTATTCATCTTTAGTAATGAGTATTCAGATACGCTGCAAAAAAGAATAGATGCCCGATCAACGGAAAGAAATGAAATACAAAATGAAAATAGATACAAAGAAACATTTTATGTTATAGAAGAATTATCTCAATCCAACCTTTATCAAATCCTATTTGGTGCCGAAGCCTTCAATTCTAAATCAGTAATGAAAAAATACTTTGGACGTGAAAGACAGCTGCATGTTGATTATAATATCCTTCTTCATGGAACAGGGGTTTTGGGCTTGCTATTTTATTTTTATTTGTTCTACATGTATGGAAAAATGGCCTGGTTTATCAACAGGACAGCGAAAACATTTGATGATGTTTTTTATAAAAATCTAATTGGTGAGAATTATTCACTAATCATTAGTTTAATCGCTCTAAGTATGGTCATGTCTATTTCGGGGGGGCTTCAATTTGCAAGCTACAGGGTCATTCTTTTATTCATTTTAGGCTTTTTCCTAGGTCAAATGATTAGATTGAGAAACGACAAAATGAGCGTTCTGCGATCAACAAAACCAGAAGAATAATCGTAAAGATGTATTACCCTACTATTTTTATTTCGAATCAAGAGTTCAGGTCTAGTGATAATGATTCCTATGACACTAAAATAGTAAATGGTATACATCTCAAATATAGAAAGGAACTCAAAAAGGATTTAATTATTATTGATAGTGAGAAGGTATTCCTCTTCGCACATGTAAATGTTGCCTACCGAGGCAAGATTAAAAAACTATCAGATAATATAGAAAAACTGTATTCTGAGTTTTCAGTTTCCATTGAAAGCTTCCATTGGGGTTTTCTTTTCTTGTATAATTTCGATGATGACAGTTTTAAATGCTATAATGACCCCTTTGGCATTTATCCACTATTCATAAACAGAAAAGATACTTTTTTTAATCTATCAAACGATTTTGATGAATTGGTTAATGGTTTTAACGATGTAAGTTTCAATAAGAATGCCATACATGATTATTTCTTATTTAATTATACACTGAAATCTAGAACAATTTTCAATGAAATAAATCAATTTGAAGGAGGATCAATTTTTTCAGGCAAAAATGAAGAATTCAAGATTCGTAAATCATTTTCTTTAGGAAATTATATATTCCAGAAAAACAATAGTGGGATTGATGAAATGAAGGAGCGTTTGGCAAAGCATATCACATCAAATATTGATGAAAATAAAAAAACAAAAATCCCTTTAACGGGAGGATTTGACACAAAGGTGATCCTTTCACTTGCTTTAGAAAATAAGCTGAACTTTGATTCCTACACTTTTGGTACTCCTTTATCTAATGATACTAAAGCTGCAAGAAAAATAAGCGATCAATTAGGTATTAAGAATACCTTCTATAATTCCTATGAATATTTTGAGAATAAAATCGAGGAAGATTTACTCGGATTTCTAAGAGCAGCTCCTAATGCCCCCATTATTCAGACACTCCTACAATATAAGATGATGAATAATGAGATACAAAACACAAATCTCATTACTGGGAAGATGGGCGGTGAATTAATCGTTGGACCTATCTTATTGTCTCAATTGATTACTACTAAAGCTGCTGCAGTTATTACCAAATCGAAAAAGGTCAATCTAAAAAAAGAATTAAATAGTATCATTTCAGATATCGGAATTATTAATGAAGATAATTTCAATGAGCATTCTGAAGAATATATTTCCTTGATTGATTCTTATAATGATGGAAATGAGGAAAATAAAAAAGTGATAGAATTTCTCTTGAACGAAACCTATGCTAAATTCTTTGGAACCGTATTCTGTAATGTGTTCGCCTCATCAAATATGATAAATCCGTTCATTGATTTACATTTTTTGAACATGTTGTTCAATTCAAAATACAGCATTACAAATAAAAGAGTTTTTTCGAATGCACCTTTGGGACACTTTAAATCTAGAAGATTTTATCCAAAAATCATTCAAAAATCGCATCCTGAAATTCTCAAAAGTGCAATGGATAGAGGATATAATCTTGAAGATTTTTTACATTGGTACAAATATCCAAAACCTATACTGAATTACGTGAAAAGGAAAGTTCAAGGTAAAAAAACAACACCAGAATTAAATTACATGTCCCTATTAAACAATAAATTATATAAGCTCACAAAAGATTCTGCATTATTTGAATTAAATATAATCAACCAGAGTAGACTTGATGAATTGATCCTTCAGTTAAAGAATAATAATATTTCAAGCTTTCATTATCAAAAATTAATTCAGTTATTCGTATTGGATTTATTAGCAAAAAAATATGCGCAAAAAATAAAATGTAAATGACTTTTCTCAGAAAAATAAAAATACGTCTTATTGAAATCTTTGTACGACTAAATTGTAAGTTGAATAAGAGAATTGAGCTCGGGAAGAATGTGAGGTTTTTTTGTGCACCGTCAATAATAATTAAAGATGGTGGATCTTTAAAAATAGGAGATAATGTGACAATAAACTCTGATAACCATGGTTATCACGTGAATATGTATAAACCATGTAAATTACTAATTGATCGTCCAGGAGGAAACATTAATATTGGCAATAACACTCGAATTCATGGGAGCTGCATACATGCTTATGAAGAAATTACCATTGGCGAAAATTGCTTGATTGCTGCAAATTGTCAAATTATAGATGGTAATGGACATGATTTATCTCTTGAAAATCCTGAAAGCAGAATTCATACCAAAGGAAGGTCAAATCCTATCATTATTGAGGATGATGTTTGGATAGCAATGAATGTTGTCGTACTGCCAGGCGTTAAAATCGGAAAAGGAAGTGTAGTCACAGCAAATAGTGTAGTGCATAAAAATATACCTCCTGGGGTAATTGCCGGTGGTAATCCTATACAAGTCATAAACAATGACATCGGGAATCATAACGAAATGTGATTCCATTCTATCTTTATCTACTTAATTTATTAGCTTTAAATTATCTTTAGCAGGTTGCTTGGAATAGGAACTTGTTGAATAATTTTGATGTATGAAAATTATTGTGCTTACTGATTATAAAAATCACTTTGAGACAAAATTCACTGCTTCTCCATATAGAAGTGGAATGGATAAAGAGGCACTCAAGGTCTATTTTTCTGAGCTAGGATATCAAATAGAATATAAACAATTCCATCAAGTGGATTTCAATCATGATGAATTCAAAAACAACTATTTTCTTTATACATCATCAGAAGATATTGATGGCTTTTATAAAAGTTATATTGAGGATATCGTATATGGGATTTGTTTATCTGGAGGCATACCCATTCCTGCATTCAAATATCTAAAGGCACACCATAATAAAGTCTTTATGGAAATATTAAGAAGTCAATCAGATCTTGAAACCATAAAATCGATAAAGTCAAAACATTATGGAACGCAAGAAGAATTCCAATCAGCAAATAAGTCTATCGAAAAACCAGTGGTTATAAAACCTGCAAGCGGCTCAATGAGTAAAGGGGTTTCCTTAAACAATACTCCAAGTGAAGCGAAAAAATCAATTCAATTGATCTCTAAATCCGGAAATATGTACGAAGACCTAAAAGACTATTTTCGAAGATTTAAACATAAAGGATATCTATCAAATTCAAGATACAGAAAGAAATTCGTTGCGCAAAACTATATTGAAGGTTTAAAAGGCGATTGGAAAATTCTAATTTATTTGGATAAATATTACGTCCTAGAAAGAAAAAACAGAAAAGGAGACTTCAGGGCAAGTGGCGGTGGTAATTTATCATTTACAAAAGATGTTCCCAAGGAATTATTAAACTTTTCTCAAGAAATTCATTCAGCCTTGCATGTCCCAAATTTATCGTTGGATATATGTAAAAAAGACAATACCTATTATTTGATTGAATTTCAAGCAAATTATTTTGGAACGTATACATTGGAATATTCGGATTTTTATTTCAAAAAAACATCAGGAACTTGGGGAAAAATCGAAGAAAAATCGATTTTAGAAAAAGTTTACGCAGAGAGCATTGCCTCATATATTAATCAAATCAAGAATAATGTATGAAAGTGCTCTTTGTATGTAGTGGAAATAAAAATGATGGCCCTAGTGATGTCGTAAAAAATCAATATGAATCACTTGTAAATATAGGTGTAGAGGTCGATATTTATACGATTCGAGGTAAAGGTATACTAGGATATCTAAAGAATATTAGACCATTACGAATTAAGCTTAAAAGAGAAAACTATGATTTGGTTCATGCCCATTATTCATTATCAGGAATAATAACAAGTCTAGCTGAAGCTAAACCACTGATTGTGTCTCTTATGGGAAGCGATGCACATATGAGGGGATGGTTAAAAAAAATCACCTTGAAATTTCAAAAAAAATGGGATGTCACCATTTTAAAATCAAAAGACATGCAAGAACACCTTCACATTGACTCCTTTAACATTTTACCAAACGGAGTTGATACGAAGCGATTTTGTCCAATACCCAAAAACGATGCGCGAAATCAATTGAATCTGGATCTTGAAGATAAGATTCTTGTTTTTATTGCAAATCCAAATCGAGAAGAAAAAAATTTCCAACTTGCGCAAGATGCAATGAGTTTAGTTAAAACCAAAAATGTTAAACTTCTTCCTGTATACAGCACACCAAATGAGAAAATTCCCTTATTTCTTAATGCTGCAGATGTTCTGGTCTTAAGCTCTAAGTATGAAGGCAGTGTGAATGTGGTAAAGGAAGCTATGGCGTGTAACACCCCTATAGTAAGTACAAATGTTGGAGATGTTCAGGAAAATATTTCAGGGCTTCAGAGTTGTGCTATTTCTGACAACAATGCTGAGGATTTTGCATCAAAAATAGATGAAGTACTTCTTTCAGAGCATAGAAGCAATGGACGAGATAGAATATTTGAATTAAAATTAGATAGTGTTTCAGTAGCAAATAAATTAAAAGAAATCTATAAAAACACCAGTGAAAGGAGCAGTCATAATTGAAGGACATGTACAGGGACTATCAAATGTTCGATCTATAGGAGAGCTCGGAGCTCCTGTAATTGTGATTGATATGCACAATTGCATTGCAAGGTATTCTAAATACTGCCAGAATTTTTTTAAATGTCCTCCTTACGCATCGGATGAATTTGCCGACTTTTTATTGCAGCTTGCCGATAAAGAAAAATTGCAGGATTGGCTATTAATACCGTCTAATGATCATGCTGTTCATACCATATCGAGATTTAAAAGTAAAATTGAAAAACATTATAAAACATTAGTTCCTGACCTAACAGACTTAATGAAAATTTATGATAAAAAACAGCTACTTGATATCGCATCTAATTGTAATGTTCCCATACCAAAAACACAAACTTTCAAAAAAATAGATGAACAAATACATCTTGAATTCCCCATACTAACAAAGGGAAGAAATGGATTGAATTTTTATAAAAAAACCGGAAAAAAAGTATTTCTTTCCAATAATCAATTTGAATTTGAAAAGCATTTAAAAGAAATATCAAAACATTTCGAAGTAGAGGATTGTATCACTCAGGAAATTATTCCTGAAAATCCAAAACATAAAACGGTTTCATTTACCTGTTTTGCTGTACATGGAGAAATTAAAGCTTACTGGACAGGTATAAAATTAAGAGAGCATCCTCTGAGATTTGGTACTGCGACCTATGCGAAAAGTATTGAGGTAGATGATTTTATGGAGCAATCAGAAATTTTAATCAAAAAAATGGCATACACTGGGGTTTGTGAAATAGAATACCTTTTTGATGAGAGGACTCATGAATATAAGTTAATTGAAATCAATCCGAGAACATGGCTCTGGGTAGAATTATCAAAATCTTGTGGAGTAGACTATGCCAAAATGATGTATTCATTTGCGAATGATATGTCATATCAATATCCCGATACCTATAAGAAAGATATTTATTGGATGAATCACATTACTGATCTTCCTTTTAGTGTTAAAGGTATCATTAAAGGAAAATATTCATTTAAAGAAGTTCTCAAATCTTACCTTTCCGGCAAGAAATTCGCAATTTTTAAAAGCAAAGACCCTCTACCCTTTCTGTCACTAATTTTTCTTTTACCTTTGCTCATATTAAAAAGATGATTTAGGCCAGTGGAATTAATAATTATTGTACTCTCAACTGCACTTTTGTCGACGTCAATGTTTATTTTTTGGGTGGCAAAAGGAGGTTTCAACAGAAGATTTTTATATACAGATAACATTATATTAGGAATTGTCTCTTCACTAATTAATATTGGTATATATGAAAATATTGAAATGCCCTTATGGGTAATGACTCCTGTAGTCTGTGGGTTTACGGTTCTATTTTTATTTATCGCCCTATTTTTTTATCGATTTTTTAGAAATCCAACCCGAAAAATTTCTGGCTCAAAGAATGATATTGTATCACCAGCTGATGGTCGAATTATTTACATCAAAGAATTGGAATCTAATCAAATCCCAGTTACTGTAAAAAAGAAGAGAATTGCCAATATCAGCGAAATAACCAAAACGGATATACTTCAGCAACCATGCTATTTAATTGGTATTGCCATTACCTTGTTTGATGTCCATATGAATCGTTCACCTATCGATGGTAAAATTATATTGGTGAAACATACACCGGGCACTTCAATTGGCTTGAATACTCCTGAGTCAACACTTACTAACGAACGCAATACTACTGTTTTTGAAAGAGAAGATGGTGTTAAAGCGGGTGTTGTGCAGATTGCAGCAAGAGGCGTAAATCGTTGTATTGTCATACCTAAAGAGGGTGAAAATGTAGAACGAGGCAGTATTTTTGGGAAAATTAGATGGGGTTCTCAAACAGACCTGATTATTCCAAGAAATTGTGAAATTATGGTGAGAGAAGGTGAACAAGTCCATGCAGGAAGCACTATCATTGGAAAACTCCTAGATTAATGGCCAATAAAAAGCTGAATATTTGGTTTGATTTTTCAAATCCACCTCATGTAAATCTATTCCTTCCATTACTCAAACATTTTGAACAAAAAGGTCTCAGTACACATGCAACCGCCCGAGATTTTGTCGAAACAAAAGGATTATTAAAAAAATACGGCATAGACTATCAGCTTTTTGGAAAACATGGAGGCAAGAATCGTTTTGCTAAAATTTATAACCTCATCAAAAGAAACTATAAACTCTATCAGAATATTCCAGAATTTGATTTTAATATATCATCCAGTTTTGAAGCTGCTCAAGTGAGCTGGTTAAAAAGAAAACCAGCTATTTTTTTTGATGATAATGAAGTTGCACCCAATTGGGTATATTCCAAGTTTGTAAAGCATGTATTTGTTCCTTCATTTATAGATCCGAAATTATTCATTAAAGATGGGATTCATCAATCAAAAATCATACAATATAATGGTTACAAAGAGCATATATATATTGCTGATTATAAACCTGATCCTGAATTCAAAAAATTGATACCATTTGATACCTTCATTACTATTAGACCAGAAAATCTAAAGGCAAGCTATGTTCCCGATCAGGCAAAGTCAATTGTCCCTGAATTGGTTGAAGCATTAATAAAAAAAGGATACAACATATTATTTCTTCCGAGATACAAAGACGATCAAAAATATGTTTCAAAACATGAACAAATATTTGTTCCAGAGGGTCCTTTAAATGGATTGGATGTATGTTATTATTCTGACGCAGTTCTTACAGGTGCTGGAACGTTTGCAAGAGAAGCGGCTATTTTGGGAACACCGGCAATTTCCTTTTTTGCAGGTAAAAATCTTTTGAGTGTTGATGCAAGTATGATACAATCAAAAATGATGCATCATTCAAGGAAGGTTAATGAAATTATGTCGATTTTAGAAAGTTCAAAAAAAGTAAAACCAAATTTTGACGAAAGTAAAAAAGTTCAGAAAGAGGTTCTTTCCCTGCTTGAAAGAATTATTCTGAAATCAAACGAAATGGAATAATGGACTTTACTTTAAAAAAGTATTTAGAAATCCTAACTGAATTGATTCAGTGTGCTTATGAATTTCAAACATTTGCCTCATTCATTAAGAATCCTAAAACAAAAGCAGTTATTCTTAGGCATGATGTAGATTTATTGCCAAAAAATTCATTAGAATTTGCACGATTACAATCAAATCGAAATATTCAAGGTGTCTATTACTTTCGTTCAGTTCCTCAAAGTTGGGACGAAAACATTATAAAAGAAATAAGTGAAATGGGACATGAAATTGGTTACCATTACGAATGTCTTACAACCCACAAAGGGAACCTCAATCTTGCCATGGACCTATTTAAATCTGATCTTGACAAGCTTCGAAAAATTGCCAATGTTGAGACCATATGCATGCATGGCAGCCCAATGTCCAAATACGACAGTAAAGACATGTGGAAGAAATTCAATTATAAAGATTATGGTATTATTGGTGAACCCTATTTTGATGTGAACTTCAATGAAGTCATGTATCTGACAGACACGGGAAGGACCTGGAAAAATCAAAAAATAAGTGTACGAGATCACGTTGATTCAAGATTTTCATTTGACATTTCAAGCTCAAATGACCTCATTGAAAATCTTAAAAAAGAAGTACTTCCTGATCAAATTATGTTCAACTTTCATCCGCAGAGATGGACGAACAATCCCTTACTTTGGGGTAAGGAGTTGGTTTTCCAAAACATCAAAAATCAAATTAAAAGGATAATTGTTAAAGCTTGATTAACTGAATTGACTCAATTCCTCCGCTTTCACTGTATACGTGTAGATAATAAATACCTTTGATAAGATTCTGACCTAATCTTATCTCGGACAGCCCTGTTGAAGAAATAACATTATCTGGTATTTCAATCAGTGAACCCTTTAAATCATACAAACGCAGCTCTATGCTTTCGTCATTGTTATCTTTAATCGGTTTTACAATGAAGACATCATTTGAGGGATTAGGGAACACCTGAATTAGGTCTGATTGACTGTCAATGAAGGTATTCTTATTTTCGTCTGCTAGCCCATCATCGATAACAATCATAGAGGAAGGTGTGGTGACTGTACATGCCGCTCCGTAAGGTTGAACAACTCCGTCGTAAGTTACTTGAACTTCAATATTGTAACCCGTGCTTGCTGACGGCGGTGCACCTAAGATTGTTTGTAAATTAATTCCTCGTGATGTCTGCCAGGGAGATTCTTGGGCACCAATTCTAAATCGATAAGAATTTACCGGATCCAAACCAAGACCTCCGGGATTATCAAATGTTAAAGAATTGTTTGCATATACATTCTGAGTCGAAAACGTTAGGGTCTTAGGGCAATCAGCATTGCGAAGTTTTATAACTGGCGGAGGAGAAGAAACCGTGCATGCTGGACCATAACCATATTGCGTACCCTTAAATGTTACCCTGCAACGAATACTGTAATCATGACCATATGAAAAGTTACCTAATTCATTAAAGGCAAAAGATTTGGTGGATTTACTTAGCGTTTGTACACCATCTGAACC
>QOQC01000031.1 GCA_003331365.1 Flavobacteriales bacterium
ACCTTCACATTGATTAATGACTCGATCGTTGGGGATATTGAAGCTTTTTCTTTTTGTCCGGTTAAAGGAGATTTAAACAATGATGGTTATTACGATATTGCCGTTCTTAATAAGAACACCTTGCCTAATCTTTTAATGAATGAAGGCAATGAAAATAATTACATAAAAATTACTCCTGTTGGCATTGTTTCGAATCGTATGGCAATTGGAGCACAAATTAGAATTCACGCCAATGGAGTGAACCAGCTTCAAACTGTCTTTTGTGGAGAGAATTTATTTGCACAAAGCTCACAGCACAAAATATTTGGTGTTGATACAAGTACGGTGATTGATTCCATTTCCATTTTGTTTCCAAGTGGAATTATAGCTAAGCGATATAATATTCCTGTCAATCAATCCATTATTATATATGAAGAAGAATATGTAAGCGTTGACTTTAATATCAATGTGTCTTCAGATCCAATGATTCTATGCGATGGGGATAGTATACATATTACACTTTCGGGTTATAACCATTATAATTGGAGCGATGGCTCTAATGATTCTGTACTTGTAATTACGGGACCTGGCACCTACTATTTTGAGGCTTTCAATGAAATGGGAGATACATTATATCGCTCAGAGGATATTGTGGTTATCAATGAACAAATGCCGCTATTTCAGGAGGCAGCTGATGATGTTGATTGTAATGATGATTTTTCAGGTACGGCCAGTTTGATATTTGCAAATCCTGCACAAATTGATTCCGTATTTTGGTCAAACGGAGAGGTCGGATTTGAAATAGATAGCCTGCCTTCTGATGTATATGATTACACCATTACTACAATAAATGGATGCAACTATTATGGAAGTATTATGGTATCAGAAATGGAAGACTTTTATCTCGAAATTCAAACTACTCCGTATACAAATACTTCTTCAGGCAGTATTTCGATATATACCTTTGGCGGTACCATGCCCTTTACCTTTGTGTTAAATGGAGATACCATTTCAAATAATGTTTCTGGATTAAACCCAGGAAGCTATTCTCTTTTCGTGATGGATGCTAATGGATGTGTTCAGGAAGAAACCATTTTTATTGATAATTTATCAACTGTTGGGTTTGAAGCCATTGATTTAGAATTGAACGCATACATATATAATAATAGAGCTATACTGAATACCACAAATCCAAATATTGAACATATTGAGCTCTTTAACATCAGTGGTTCAAACGTGGCTAACCTGAGAAGTACAAATTGGGAACAAACTGAAAGAAATATTGAATTTGATTTCCCATATCCAAGTGGCGTATATATTATGGTCATTCATACCCAAAAAGACATTTTCAGAGAAAAAGTAATCAAGCCTTAGGTAAAATTAAAAAAGCGCGCTGACATTACTGCTGAATAGCTTTATGGCTATTGCTAACAAAATGATTCCAAATACTTTTTTCAATATAGCAATTCCTGTTGCACCTACAACTCGTTCAAAAGTGGATGTCAATTTAAGTACAATCCACACCACGAGAATATTTAAAAATATGGCTACCAAAATATTGACAAGTGCATATTCTGCCCGTAGTGAAATTAATGAAGTCATCGTTCCTGCTCCAGCAATCATAGGAAAAGCTAAAGGTACAACTGATGCTACCTTGGTTGAACCCTCGCCCTGATCTTTGAAAATTTCAATTCCAAGAATCATTTCAAGAGCCATAAAAAACAAAACGAAAGATCCAGCCACAGCAAACTCGTTAATACCAACACCAATTAGGCCTAAAATACTTTCACCAACAAATAAAAAACCTACCAATATAAATAGAGAAGCTCCAGCTGTTCTCATTGGATAAATCTTTCCTGTTTTTTCTTTTAAAGCAATAATCAATGGGATATTCCCAACAATATCGATAACCGCAAA
Organism: Flavobacteriales bacterium; assembly: GCA_003331365.1. GTDB lineage: Bacteria > Bacteroidota > Bacteroidia > Flavobacteriales_D > Crocinitomicaceae > UBA952. The sequence goes on from QOQC01000031.1 coordinate 1,897, forward strand.
AAGGATCATCGAAGCGACTCCTATCTCTTTAAAGCTAAGGCCATTACTCCATAAACCTGCAAGGATTTGTTGTATCATATTTTCATTTTTTTTTGCAAAAGTACATTTTCGTTCGAATAAAACACAACATTTGAGAATTGACCTTGTTTTTTTATATATTAGAATTACATGATACCAAGACTAATATTATTTCTCGCTCTCAATTTCGGTGCCCTTGCACTCGGTGGGATATTTGCTGGTCAGGGCGCTGTGTCCGATTGGTACGATGGAATTCAGAAAGCCCCATGGACACCTCCTGGATGGGTTTTTGGTTTCGCCTGGACGACCATAATGATCTGTTTTTCCATCTTTATGTCTATGGCCTGGGATAAGATCAATAACAAGAAAAAATTTGTGCTCCTTTTTTCCATTCAATGGGTACTCAATGTTGGATGGAATCCGAGCTTTTTTTATTACCACAATGTAATTTTGGGTCTAATAATTATTTGTAGCCTCACCCTTTTGATTGCATACCTATTAGTGGATTACTATAGAAAATTAGGTAGTCTTACTCTTTTCCTTCTCCCCTATTTGATTTGGCTTTGTATAGCTACCTCTCTTAATGGTTATATACTGGCCATGAATTAAATCAGCATCGATTCTTGGTTTCGTTTTACTATATTTAATGTATCCTCTCCCTTGTTTATTGTTTAATCTATTGAAATAGATTTTTTATGAAATACTTTTACCTGCTAACTGTTGTAAGTCTATTACAATCATGTGTTGTGTATTACAATACTGATGAAATACGAAACTCTATGAACAATAATATTGCTCAAATAGAGGGGAATTATTCAATCGCAAAAGCTGATTTTACAGAAAAAAATGAGCTTTACAATGGACTTAAAAGCAATGTGCTAGATATAAATGATGGTTCATTTAAGCTTCTTTCTGAAAAGAAAAACAGTTTTGATGATGCCTACCAAAATCTGTTGGACAAAAAAGAAGCCATGAACAAAACAAAAAATCAGTTTGATCATCTTATTGAAGGCAAAAATGAAATCAAATCAAATGAAAAAGAATGGGGTGAGCTAAAAGAAATTAAATCAACCATGAAAACATACGCCAAGGAAATGAATGAACTCGGAAATTCCTATGCCACTTCTTCAAATAACTTATCAGACGCCATCAATAATAGTCAATATAAACAGATCAAAAAAATAGAATTCAATAGGCAAATCAGAACCAATACCAAAGAATTGAATGAATCCATAGCTGATATTACTAATCAAATCAGTTCTTATAAAGATAAACTGGAAATCGCGAACGATAATCGTCAAATGATCGACAGCACCTATCAAGTTAAAATGGGTCTTTTAAAAAATATATCTACTGAGCTGACTAAAATTCAATCTTCAGTAAAAAGGATAACAGCATTCGAGTCTTCCTTCCAATTGAAAAATAAAAAAATGGATAAGGTTTGGATTGGAGAAAATACCAAATCAAATGAGTTAATGATAAAGATTGAATATTCAATTACTGACATCAACAATGGGATCTCCAAAATTCAAGCGATATCTGCTAATCTCAACGAAGCTGATCAGGAATAATTGCACAAAAAAGCCCTGACTTACGCCAGGGCCCTCTCATAGTTTGCATAGTTTAGCGCGATTATGGACAATCCAAAAACCCTTGGTTTGAGGTCCCATCCACAAAATTGTTACTAATCGCAGATAGTGCATCGTTAATTGCGCTTAACGAATAAGTTGTATTGCATCCACCCAAGGCATCGTTACCGAGTGCAACAAGCTCAGAAACAGTCCAGCCTTGGAAATCACCCTGATTAATCACAAGGTCTCCTAGGTATCCAGCTGAAGCTCCAAAATTTGGATCATAAGCGTCAAAATCTAATGCCAATTGAACAGCAAGTAGATTTCCCGCCAAAGTACTGATCAATGGGTCTATTGGATCTACGTATGAGTCCGAAAGTACAAGTGGACCACCTCCCTGAGGTAAAAAGTCTGTAACTGCCTGGGCACTCGTTAGCGTAATGGTATTTCCTGCCGCACATCCAATGGTAACCCCACTTGGATAGGCGCCATCAAAATTTGAATGTAAATAAGTTCCTGGATTGTTTCCACTTGGAACAGCACCCCATCCTCCTTGAGTTTGTGTTCTAAAATCACCTTCCTCAATCACACAAGGATCACAGTCATCTGAATCACCGAGGCAAATGGTTGAAATCCAACCCCATCGGTTTCCAGGGAAATCATAATCACCATTACCAATAGCTGTTTCCTCGTCTCCTGTTACCGGATTACTGACAGCGGCATGGGCGATAAAACAAAAACAACTGTCTACAGTCGCCAATGGAATTTCATAGGTATAGCTTTGAACTGCAGGAACGTGATCCATAGTATATGGAAATAATCCAAATTGAGGATTGCAACCACCACTTAAAGGAATGTCAGCACAATCTCCCACGAATACATGGGTTTCGTCAATAACCCAATCACCAGTAGTTAAATAGCTCACAAGCATGTTATCACCTGAAATGCTCACAGTAACAGAACCAATTGGATTGGTTTGTCCTGCAATCAAATCTGTACTGAAGACCGTATCACAATCTACAATTACAGCAGTGTCAAAATTATAATCTTCGAAACAAGGAACATCAGAAGTATCACAGGCACTTAAAAAAACAAAAAGAATTAAGCTTAAATAGAGTAAAATCTTTCTCATCAATATATAGTTATATAGTTAATAGTTGCCGCCAGAAATAAGAGAAAGACAAGAGAAATTTGCGGCTTACAAGACATAAGACTGTAAGTAAACCAGAAAGGTTGCATTGGGCATTAAAAAAACCCTCAACTATTGCTAGTAAAGGGTTTTAGAAGTGGTCCCACATGGGCTCGAACCATGGACCCCCTGATTATGAGTCAGGTGCTCTAACCAGCTGAGCTATAGGACCCGTTGGATGTTTCCAACATTGTGGATGCAAAAATAACAAAATATTCATTTTTTCGAATGCATTTATCCAAGTCTTTTGTTTCGTATCTTTAGGGAATGAAAAAACTATTCAAACTCAGCTTTTGTATATGCATTATCCTTCCATTCAATGCATTCAACCAGAGTCAAGCACCCATCGTTTGGGAAGATACCATATCCGTTGCACAGGGCAGTATCTACGGAAAGACGAGACCAAGAATCGTACTTAATAGTCAGGATGAACCCGTGGTGGTTTTTGGAAGAAATACAGATGGAGCCATTCATACCGCAAAGTTTAATGGAAGCAACTTTGATACGCCAGTGCAAATAACACCAAATGGCTTTCAAAGCTATTTAGCCAATTGGACAGGACCTGAAATTGATGCTTCGGGAGATACAATCATGATTGTTTTTAAAGAAAATCCTATACAAGAGGGGCACGTGCATAGCGTTCGTTCGACAAATGGTGGTATCAGTTTTACGGATCCAATGCGAACAGATTCTCATCCTGTAGGGGTAGCGTGGCTACCGAATATAGCATTTGACAATAATGGAAATCCAAGTGTAATTTATATGGTTCATGACCAAGTTTGGTTGAACCCTAGATATGTGGTAACACATTCAGATGATGGAGGGATTACCTTTAATCCAGAACAGGAGGTTACTTCCATTGTGCCTGATGAGGCCTGTGACTGCTGTCCCGCTGCAATAGCAAAAAAAGACAATCTTCAGGCGCTTCTTTTTAGAAACAATGAAGGAAGTATTCGAGATATATTTGCCGTGAAATCGCAAGATGGAGGACTGAGCTTTCCAGACTATGAAAATATCGATTACCTCAATTGGTTTATCAATCAATGTCCTTCTACCGGTCCTGATGCTTTTATAGATAACAATACACTTTTTACTGTATCTGCGAGTCAAGCATCCGGTAGGTATCGATGTTACTTGGCCAAAACGGATATGATTAATACGCAACCACCAGAGACTGCATTTATGCTTCCTGCACCACAGAGCTCAGTGGGTAATGCAAACTTTCCAAGAATTCATGGGAATTCCGATTCATTGTTTGTCGTATGGCAAGCTGCAGAAACAAGTAATTACGAGGTGTATTGTGCTTATGGTAATGGAGATGACTTCTCGAGCTTTGAAGAAACCAAAAGTCAGGTAAATCTCATCACCAACGGAACACAATCGAATCCAGATATCTTTTACAGAAATGGTTTTATACATGTTGTTTTTCAGGATGGAGTTTCTGGAAATGTTCTTTATCGAAGAGGTAGAATCAGCATGGCAGATTTATCTGAAAATTCATTAAAAGATATTTTGATTTATCCGAATCCCGCCTCTCATGAAATCCATGTTAAAGGAATTAATGAACCCACAAATTTCACGATAACATCCAATGATGGAAAGCAGGTTATGAGTGGTATTGTGAGTGAAAACAAGACGATTATTTCCATTCAAGAAATCCCTTCTGGTAATTATATTATAACTTTAAATAAAAATAACTATATAATTGAAATACAATAAATTAAAATTTTGCTTTTTATTAATTTCAGTTACTCTTTTATCTTGCAGAACAACACCGCATAGCACAAGCGATACCGTTCCATCCCTTGTTTACAAAGCCGATGAAATTGTATTTGAATATCATGATGCATCAGTACCTCCAGATGACCACAGAAGCTATGTGATTACATTAAATCCAGACAAGCTCATTTATGTCGTTGACTCATATGGAGAAATCATCAAAAGAGATTCGATCAATATAGAGTCAAATAAATGGAATGAAGTTCGGGCTGCATTTGCAAGCTGCGATATCCGAAATGTAGAAAAACGAAAAAATTCAGAAGGATGTACAGGGGGAAGTGGAAATAGCATTTACTTGTACGCCAATGATGAGAAAATATTTGGTGGTTACCAATACCGATGCAGTACATTTTTTGACGGCGATTTAGACGGCGATTTGAATTGCTTTTTACAAACCATCAAATCTCAAATAGATCCAGCATTTTTCCGAAGAGATTAAGGCTGTACTCCCCTTACTCGTATTAAAAACATCCAGAGTACTCCAAAAAGCATCGAAGCGAATAAAAGGTGTACTGTTCTTACAAGACCAGGCATATCTACATGAGCCAGTAACACTCCAGAAATCAATTCTATGGCCAATAAAACAAATGCATAGCGAATGGGCATGTAGCCTCTACCCTTTTCATTCAACCAAAAAATAACGGTCAATAAGATCAATACAAGCCAAGAAAAACTTCGATGAATGTAAAATATAAGACCGAGCTCATCCGTCCAATTGTCTTGAGAAACACCTGCCTTTATGAGGTGATCAATTGACTCACGCACCTGTGTCCCTAAAAACATTTGATAAAAGGTAATGGCGAAAATAAACCACATCATCCATTTCATCCAAGGTGCCAATGCAAATTTTTTAAATAAATCCGATTTATTGGTAAGAACTACAATGACATAGATTTGAATTGCAATAATGAGTAAAGCCAACAACATGTGAACTGTAATGGTCCATGGCACTAAATTCGTAGCCACAACAATGGAACCAAACCACGCCTGAAAGGCCATTAATATCAAGTTAAATCCACATACCCATATAAGTTTTGACTTTCGATAAGCAAAGAGCAACCAAAAAAAAGCAGCGAGCATGAAATTTCCAGCCAAGAAACCAAACAGGCGATTGACATACTCAATCCATGTTTTTTGAGCATTAAATGGTTCTTCTTCATATACAGACGGGTCATTCTTTAGCCTTTTCGCGGAGCTCTCCATTCCCATTGACTCAAGCAGAACTGAAAATTTCTTTACCTTCTTAGAGCGTTTTTCCAAATAATCCTCTTGATAGCTTTCAGGCAATTCACTTGCGTCCGTTGGTGGAATCCACTCTCCAAAACACTTGGGCCAATCCGGGCAGCCCATTCCACTCCCCGTGATTCGAACAAAGCTCCCCGCAATAACAACGAGATAGATAAGAATAAGGGTAAGCCAATTAAAATAGAGAAAACGACCCGAATATTTCATTGTTGCAAAATTACCGAAACATATCATTTTTAACCACTCGAAAGCTTAAATGTTTATGTTCTCAATGTAAACATGACCGAATTACAAAAGATAGAATTATCTTTGTGCTTTAGTAAAGCATCATGAATTACACTCCACTTACCGCCATCTCCCCTGTTGATGGCAGATATCACTCAAAGACAAAAGCACTTCAAGCCTATTTTTCAGAATTCGGTTTAATTAGGTATCGTGTTCTTGTAGAGGTAGAATACTTTATAGCACTTTGTGAAATTCCTCTCCCTTCATTAGATGGATTATCTGATCAAAAGAAAGAAGAATTAAGAAATATATATAAAGCGTTTTCGGAGGAGGATGCCAATTGGATTAAGGAAACGGAAAAAACCACGAATCACGATGTTAAAGCTGTTGAATATTTTTTAAAGGATAAAATGAAAGCACTTGGGCTTGAAAGTCAGCTTGAATTTATTCATTTTGGACTTACCTCTCAGGATATTAACAACACCGCTATTCCCCTATCTTTAAAAGAAGGTATTCAAGAAGTATATACACCGATGCTTGAAAAGCTTATTGAAAAAATCAAGGAGCTCGAGTACAAATGGAAAGATATCCCGATGCTGGCTAGAACTCATGGTCAAGCGGCCTCTCCTACCCGATTAGGTAAAGAATTAAAAGTGTACAGAGAGCGTCTTGAAATACAAAAAAATAGCTTGAACCAAGTTCCGTTCGGTGCAAAATTTGGGGGAGCTACAGGAAACTTTAATGCGCATTTTGTAGCCTACCCAGAAATTGATTGGGTAAGCTTTTCAAATCACTTCGTAAACGAAACATTAGGAATTCATAGAAGTCAAACAACTACGCAAATTGAGCACTATGATCATATTGCAGGATTATTCGATGCCTTAAAACGAATCAATACTATTCTTATCGATTTAGATAGAGACATTTGGACCTATGTCTCCATGGACTACTTTAAACAAAAACTAAAGGCAGGAGAAATAGGATCTTCAGCAATGCCACACAAGGTCAATCCTATTGATTTTGAAAATTCAGAAGGAAATCTAGGCATCGCCAATGCCATATTCGAACATCTTTCAGGTAAGCTTCCAATTTCAAGACTTCAGAGGGATTTAACGGACTCCACTGTTTTAAGAGCCATTGGAGTACCACTTGCTCATTCTTTAATAGCCTTTCAATCTACACTGAAGGGATTGGATAAATTGGTATTAAATGAAGAGGCCATATCTCGAGAATTAGAAAACAATTGGGCTGTAGTTGCTGAGGCCATTCAGACGGTTCTGAGAAGAGAAGGATTTGAGAAACCATATGAGGCACTGAAAGGGCTCACAAGAACACATGATAAAGTAACACGGGAGTCGGTTCATCAATTCATTGAAGGTCTTGATATCTCTGAAAAATTAAAGGAAGAATTGAAAACCATCAGCCCTTCTAACTATCTTGGCATACAAATGGTAGATTAATCCATAAAAATGATTCGATTTCTCATCATATTCGCATTGTTTCTAGTGCATTCCCCTTTTGGTAATACTCAGGACAACCCTTGGGTTACAAATGAGAAAGATTTCGATTTATTCTGGGGTCAATTGGAAAGATCTCCTGGAACATTATTGGAAATATTACCCAAAAATAATACTGACTTTTACTCACTGAGATGGTCTGGTGGACGAACCATTGGCACATACCGGGTCGTGAATCATGAAAACTTGCAGCTAAGAAGTCAGGCAAGAATCAAGCAGGTAGCTCAAACTGGAATTGCCAATTTTGAAACCGCAGCACTTTTTAATGATCAGCTGTATGTTTTTCTTTCAGATAAGGCAGATGGTCAAATGTTGCTTTATGCGAAACCATATGATGATGAAATGACTACTTACGATGAATCTATTTTAATTGCGTCATACTACAATGAAAGAATGGGAGCAAAACCCAATTTCAGCATTAAGAGTTCTGAAAACAGAGAATATTTTGCAGTGTTTTGGGAAATTCCAGGAAGAAAAGCCCGTCAAGATGATTACGGATATGTGATTATGGATGCGCAAATGAATGAATTACAAAAAGGTGAATATACCGTTCCATTTGATGGAAACATGAGCACCATCAATCAACATCACATTTCAAATAACGGTGACTATTTTATCAGTGTTACGGAACACAATACACCAAATGACCGAATCTTTTCTCGATCATTTGAGAATTTTAAAGCAATACACATCTATAAGATTCGAAATAATGAGCTCAATGAATTTTCATTAGACCTTGATTTAAAGCGCGTAGATGATATGGAAATGTCATCAAATGGCAATGTGTTTACCTTATCAGGTATATATGGTGTAGGTCGAAACAGCCCGATTGAAGGTGTATTTATACTGAGATATGATACCCAAAAGGATTCAGTCCTTTTCAAAGGATTTACTCCATTTGAGGAAGGTATGATTGATAAAGGCTGGTCAAATAGAAACATTTCAAACTCAAGATTAAATAATCGAAACAGAAATAGGAATCGGGAAGCTTACAGGTACAAAATGAGGGATATTTTTACTTTGGATGATGGCACAACTTGTGGCTCTCTAGAACAATACTTTATTTTCGAGCGGACCAATTACGATAGTAGAACGGGTTTATCCACTTCTGTATATTACTATTATTATGATGACATTATTGCCTTTAAAATTGGAAAAGACGGGAATTTTGATTGGCAAAAGAGAATTCCCAAATCCCAAATCTCCACAAATGATGGTGGACCTTTTTCCTCATATAGCTCTTTTACCAATGGAGAAAATATGTATTTCATTTTCAATGACAACCTGAAAAATTATAACGAAGACGGAAAATTTTCTCGGGAAAATAATACCTGCTATTCATTTAATCTCTCAAGGAGGAAAAATGCCGCAGCCATTTGTACTGTTAATCTAGAAGATGGTAATACCGAACGAGAAACCTTGTTCACAAGAAAAGAGCTCAAATCTATTGTTGTTCCAAAAATGTTCAAACTGGATGTCATCAATAAAAAGCTACTCCTATACGCTCTTATGAGCGGTAAAGAAAAATTTGGAATATTGAATTATAGTAAAATATAATATGAAGCTGTTTTTTTATCTATTCTTGTTCATTTCATTGATTAGCTCCTGTTCAATAAATGAGCTACAAAAAAAATCAACATCAACAATTCCAGTCAAAAATCATTCATTTTCAAATGTCGACTCAATCTATACAAAACATCTTCATCTTGATTTGAAGGTAGACTTCATGGAAAGAAAAATAAATGGTGTAGCTCGACATCAAATGATCAATTCAGGTACAAAAAGAGCCATATTTGACATCAAAGGCCTTAAAATTCTTAAAGTAACCACTGGTGATGTAAAAAATGAAACCAATCGTAAATATGAGATAGGTAAAGAAACAAATAACAAAATACTTGGTAAGCCATTAATTGTAGATATTGATAAAAACACGGCATTTGTAAATATATATTACGAAACCACGAAAGAATCAGAAGCACTCGACTGGCTCGATTCTACCTTAACAAGTTCCAAGGAGAAACCTTTTCTATATACACAAGGACAAGCGATTCTAACTCGTACATGGATACCTATTCAGGACGTTCCCTCAAATCGAATAACCTACAGTGCCGATCTTTCGGTACCATCAGATTTATTGGCCGTAATGAGCGCCTCAAACCCCAAGTCAAAAAATAAAGAAGGCATGTATCATTTTGAAATGAAACAAGCCATTCCATGCTATCTCATCGCTCTCGCAGTTGGAGATTTGGTGTATGGGGATTTAGGAAATCAAACAGGCGTGTATTGTGAACCTGAGCTACTCGATGACTGTATGTACGAATTCAAAGAACTTCCAGATATGATGAAAATTGCTGAAGATCTTTATGGAGAATATGCTTGGGAACAATACGATTTATTGATACTGCCCTATTCCTTTCCATTTGGAGGAATGGAAAATCCAAGGTTGACTTTTGCCAATCCAACTCTAATTGCCGGTGACCGAAGCTTGGTGTCCGTAATTGCTCATGAGCTGGCACATTCATGGTCAGGAAATCTAGTCACCAACGAAACCTGGAATGACTTTTGGCTCAATGAAGGTTTCACTGTATACTTCGAAAATAGAATTATGGAGGAAATAATCGGAAAAAGTAAAGCCGATGACCTTGCTCTTATTGAATTTTTCGAACTTGAAGAAGAACTTGAACGCATTTCAAAAAGTGCTCATCCCGAAGATGCTCACCTTTTCCTTAACCTTGAAGGTCGAGATCCAGACGACGGCATGACTGACGTGGCATATGTGAAAGGTGCTTTTTTCTTAAAAACCTTAGAACATCGAGTAGGAAGAGAAAAAATGGATGACTTCTTACAAAGCTATTTTAACCATTTCAAATTTACCTCTGTAAATACCGAAAAATTTGTGGCGTATCTGGAGAAAGAGTTATTGAAGAAATACGATATCGATTTCAATTACAAAGAGTGGATTTACGAGGCTGGAATTCCAGCAAACGCTTTAGTAATCGAATCAAAAGGATTTGAGCGAATTAAATTAATGGCCGAAGATATTTCAAAACATAAGTTGAGTGAACTTGAGAATAAATTCACACCAGCTGATCGATATACTTATTCTGTGCAGGAATGGCTCACTTTTCTTCGTCACCTTCCTTCAAATATTTCTGCAGAAAGAATGAAAGTCCTTGATGAAAGTCTTCAATTTTCAGCTTGGACAAATGCCGAAATTCAATTTGAATGGTTCTTGAAATCTATTTCGTCAAATTATGCTCCAGCTTATCCATACTTAAGTGCTTTTTTAGAAAAAGTCGGAAGGAGGAAATTCATATTGCCTCTTTATGAGGCGCTCTATAATAATGAGGCTACAAAGGAGAATGCCCTATCATGGTTTAATAGTTATAAACAAAATTATCACGCAGTATCGAGTAACTCTATTGCAAGGGCACTGCACATTAAAAATTAGTTAGCCACTTCGCTCATGTAACGGATACGCATAAGCCTCAGCTCTTCTTCGGAATACAGACCATCGAATTCATTGTATGCCTCAATGATATCATCAGTTTCCGCTTCATTGAAATAATCATATACCTCGTCCTGGCTTTCTTGATCAAGTACATCATTGATGTAGTAATTGATATTTACTCTTGTTCCTGAAGATACAACGGTTTCAATTTCGAGTAGTAAATCTTCAAATGACTTGCCCTGAGATTTTGCAATATCCTCAAGAGATAGCTTACGGTCAATATTTTGAATAAGCTGGACCTTAAGCTGGGATTTATTCACCAAAGTCTTCACCATAATGTCTTGCGGACGTTCAATATCATTTCGCTCAACGTAATCAGCAATTAAGGCGATGAAGGGTTCTCCATAGCGCTCTGCCTTCCCGTTACCGACCCCTTGAATGTTGGTTAAATCTTCTTTTGATATTGGATACTGAAAGCACATGTCCTTTAAAGAAGGCTCCTGAAATATCACAAAAGGAGGAATACTTCTTTCTTTCGATATCGATTTTCTCAAGTCAATCAACATTTGATACAGCACTTCATCAAAAGCAGCACCTTTAGAGTTGGACTGAATAATCGAATCATCATCATCGGTATTTGAAAAATCATGCTCTTTAAGAAGTGTAAAGGACTCTGGTAATTCAATAAAAGTCCTTCCCTTTTCAGTAATACTCAACACTCCAAATGTTTCAATATCCTTACTCAACAAACCAAAGACAGTAGCTTGCCTCAAAACCGCGTTCCAAAAATGTTCATCTTTATCTTTTCCTATTCCGAATTCAGGAAGTAAATGATGTTTATAAGACTTGATATCAGCGGTATTCTTTCCTGCTAAAAATGAACAAATATGTTTGGCTTTTTGAGTCTCATCAAGAGCTGCAACCGACTTTAACAGCATCTGAACATATTCCTTACCTTCAATTTTTTCTCTTGGATTTTTGCAATTGTCACATTTTTCATTGCACTTCTTTTCATCAAAGGTTTCTCCAAAGTAATGTAGAATAAATTTCCTTCTACAAACGGAAGTTTCAGAGTAAGAAACAATTTCGTTCAGAAGCTGTCTTCCAATATCTTGCTCTGTTACAGGTTTACCTTGCAGAAACTTTTCTAGTTTTTCTATGTCCTTATAGCTATAAAATGCCAAACACTCACCCACACCCCCATCTCTTCCTGCCCGACCTGTTTCTTGATAATAGCTTTCCAAGGATTTTGAAATATCGTGATGAATCACAAAACGAACATCTGGTTTGTCAATTCCCATACCAAATGCAATTGTCGCAACTATAACATCCGCCTCTTCCATTAAAAACATATCTTGATGCTTGGCTCTTACAGATGTTTCCAATCCAGCGTGATATGGCAATGCGTTAATTCCATTGACTTGAAGCAATTCAGCGACTTCTTCTACTTTTTTACGGCTAAGACAATAAATAATACCACTTTGACCCATCCTTACCTTGATATACTTAATGATTTGTTTCTCTACTTCGCGTTTTGGACGAATTTCATAAAACAAATTATCACGGTTAAAAGAAGATTTAAAGACAATGGCATCAAGCATGTTCAAATTCTTTTGAATATCATACTGAACTTTCGGTGTTGCAGTGGCGGTAAGCGCGATAATGGGTACTTCAGAAATTTCTTCAAATATTTGTCTTAATCTACGATATTCTGGTCTAAAATCATGTCCCCATTCAGAGATACAATGGGCTTCATCTATTGCAAAAAATGAGATATCCACTGAGGTAAGAAATTCAATGTTCTCTTTTTTAGTTAATGACTCCGGAGCAACGTATAGCATCTTGGTTTTACCTTCACGAATATCAGATTTCACTTTTTGAATTTCAGTTTTACTTAATGAAGAATTCATGAAATGGGCTACACTCTCATCATTGGAAAGATTCCGAATGGCATCTACCTGATTTTTCATTAGGGCAATTAAAGGAGATACTATAATCGAGGTTCCATCAAGAAGAAAAGAGGGTAGCTGGTAGCAAAGAGATTTTCCACCTCCCGTAGGCATAATCACGAAGGTATTGTTACCCTTTAATAAATTATTAATGATTTCTTCCTGGCTGCCCTTGAATTTATCAAACCCAAAATACTGCCTAAGCGAACTCTTCAAATCAATTGAATCCAAAGTTAACTTATCATTCAAGATCTTATCCATTTATAAAATAGTAAGCCATATATTAAATATACGAATTATTATTATTAATAAAATGTCAAATGATTATCCCGTTACATTGGAGGATTGAGGGCAATTACTTCCTTGACTTCAGGAATATGTTGCTTAAGCAAAGTCTCTATTCCTCCCTTTAAGGTAGCTGTTGAAGACGGACATCCTGCACAAGAGCCTTTCATTAAAACCGTAACTTGACCCTCCTTATAACCCACATAGTCTATGGCCCCACCATCGTTTTCTACCGCTGGCCTAACAAATTCATCCAAAAGCGAGGCAATTTTCTGATCAAACTCACTGGCTTCAAAGTTTACGTTAGACATGTCAACTTGAGGAATAGAAGGCTCAATATTTTCCTGACTCTTCAGCAGAATTTCCTTAGCTTCAGCTATCCAATCTCTGATAAATTCTCGAAGCTGCATAGTGATGAAATCCCATGAAACATTATCCGTTTTGGTAACAGTAACAAAATTAGAAGCGATAAAAACACCATCAACAAAAGGCAATTGAAAAAGCTCTTCTGCCAATGGAGAATAACCAATCGTTTCTTTTTTTGAAGTAAAGTTCGCAGTTTCCCCCGAAGGCAAAATATACTTGTTGGCCACAAACTTCATCGTTGAAGGATTTGGAGTAATTTCGGAATATACTGTAACTGGTATTTTCATTTGACAAAATTAAGGGTAAAACATTAACAAGACCAGATTTGTGCGATTAAATCTATTTTTTAAGTTGATGATTCGAATCTAAAAGATCAAGAACCGTTTTCACAGGTGTAAAGGTTTCAACGGGTATTTCCACAAAAACGGTATTCCAATCATACATCGCACCATTCCATAATCCTGGCAACTCTACAAATGAAATATTTTCACCCTGATACATTTTGTTTACAACAAAATAATTTTCATCATTTCTGAATTTTTTGAGCTCATGCTTTTTACCCTCAAAATCGTATACATCTAATACCATCATCACTGGATTGAAATGTGTACTGTTGGACATCAGTTTTTGCTGTTCCAAATCACTCGAAACCTGGACTCCTTCGATGATCTGTTTACTTACAGTACCATTCCTATCCTTAACAAAAAAAGGGCCACCTCCAGCTTTCCCTTGATTTTGAACCATCCCACTTATGCGAAGAGGCCGATTGATTAATTCTTTAATCAAGATAGCATCATCAGAAATATCAATCTGCTCAGAGGTATAAAGCTGATATCGGTGATTAAATCCCCTCAAAGACTCTAGTGATGGATTATCGTAAATATGCTTTAACTGCGTTTTTACTTTAAATAGCAATCCACATAATATTTTCCATATTTCCACCGTTTTATCAGACGAATATAAATGCTGTACATTATCAATGTTTTTAATCAATATAAATTGATTATCGATGTTGATTAGATTTTCTAACAAAGCCCCATGTCCGGAAGGGCGTCTTAAAAATCCTTCATTTTTTAATGGTATTTCCTGCATTGATTTATCAAATGCATACGAATCTGAATCTGAGTTTTGAACCGAAAAGCTGACATCATATTCCTTTTCAAATCTATTTTCAAGATCAGCTCGAGAAGACAAAAAAGTCTCTTCAAATAATTTCTGTATCGTAAAATGAAATCGTGATTTTTCACTAAGGACCGAACCCTGAAGCACATGCTCCTGAAATGCATTCAACACCCCTTCTTCTAGGGAATGAAATGGAATCAAACCTTTCGGCAATTTTGAAAAGTTTTTACCTAATGGACCAATAACATTTGAAATTAATTCTCGCGAATCAATAGTTCCATTTTTCCACCTCACATATAAAGACTTCAATTCATCGTCATAAAATGCAAAACTTTCAAGCTCATTTAAAAAAACGGTGACTTTTTCATCTTTTTCAAGATGCGCATCAGAAGCAGAAGAATTTAGGAAATCAAACATTCGTGAACCCGAACCTGAAGCTGGAATAAAAAACATAAGCTCTTGATTTTCGTCCTCAAAAAGCTTCGTTAATTCCGATTGTTCCGTTTTCGAAATCCCAATAATTCCATTATTCAATATACATGGTGCAATTATTTCTATTTTTGGACTTCCCGATTGAATCTTGTTTTTTTGTGAAATTATTTGACGGGTGTCATCAGCTTCTTGCATAAAAAAATTAATAAATGAATATCCTCCTCGAATATATCAAATATCGTTTGAATGCGAAGTATTTACATGGAGTTCATTCTCCATTTGTTTACAGTTTTATGAAAGATGCAATGGGTATCAGCATAAAAGAAGAACACCAGAAGGAAATAGTGCAATGTATTTCAAATGTCAATTCGAATAAAAAAGAAATCATTGTTCAAGATTATGGGGCGAAATCTAAAAAACTCAAAGGAAAAAGGACAGTAAGAGAAATTTTTAAAACGAGCTCATCTTATGGTAAAAATGCATTACTACTTTACAGGATAAGTAATTACTTTAAACCAAAACGAATTTTAGAATTGGGAACCTCCATTGGGATAGGTTCCCTTCATTTACATCTTGGGTATCCTTCTGCCCACATCACCTCTGTAGAAGGCTGCCAGGAGACTTTTAATTTAGCAAAACAGAACCTTGAGTCGACAACTATAGAGTTGATAAATAGTACCTTTTACGACTATATTAAATCATTAAATGAAGAATCATTTGATTTGATATTTATTGATGGGCATCACGATGGAGAAGCCCTAAAATATTATTTGAAACTATTAAGCAATTATATCCACAAGGATACCATTATTGTATTAGATGATATCAGATGGAGTAATTCCATGTTCAATGCATGGAATAAAATCAAATTGGAAAAAAAATATCACTTAAGTATGGACTTTTTTAGAATGGGTGTACTCATTAAACGTCCTCAGCAGGAAAAAGAAGATTTTATTCTAAAACTTAGAAGGTAACAAACAAATCATCAAGCAATTCTAGGTTATCACCAATTGGTTCAATAAAAAATAACTCATCGTTGTCAATTTCACCTTCCACCCCAGCAATAGCCATTGCCGTCGTAGGTGCCATTTCGGGTGAAACCATTTCATCCATCAATAAAACATCTTCAATTGATTCATCTACCTCTGCAATCATAAAGTCATTTGATATGATTTCAGCAGACTCAGTAAGGTCTTCTGGTATTGATAGTTCAGGAATCAAAGTATTTGCTTCCGTTAATTTGTCATCATTTTGTTCTGTTTTATTCTCCCTGGTTTCAGCTTTCTCCTCACTCCGCTTCAAATCCTCTTGCTCAGTATTTTGACTATATAGAACAGCTTTTTCATCATTAATTGGCATTCTATTTATTGCCACGTAAATGGTTACGATAAAGAGCAATAAAAATGCAATCTGCATACCCGGCTTTGCATAAATAGGCGCAATCGGAGGAAACAAAAATTTCAAAATTCGAAATCCACTATCAGCACTATGTACCTCCTTAAACTCCGCATCTAATTGATTCTTTACTGTATCTGAATTCATTTGAAAGGACTCATCAGCAAGTGACTCCATACCTGAATATAAATGCTTCACATTTTCAAAATCTTCTTCATTTGCACATAATTCTGAGATGAATTCTTTCTCCTCACTACTAAGCTGGTGATAACTTGATTTTTTAAAAATCTCTAACAATCTTTCTTCCATAGTTATTGATTATATATTGGATTAAATTCTTTTAATTCTTTTGCCAAGGTTTTTGTTGCATAAAAAAGCCTTGACTTTACTGTGCCTTCGTTGATCTCTAAAGTTTCTGCAATCTCCTTCATGGATAAACCTTCAAAATGTCTTAGCGCAAAAACATTTTTATGCTTTTCATCTAAGGCATTCAATGCTTTGTAAAATGATTCACTAAATGTGCTTTCATGAACCTTTTTCAATGTGTCAGATTCCGCCTGTAATGATTTGGTAGGTTCAAAGTCATTTGAAACATGTTTTCGTACAGACATCCTTTTGTATTCATTTTTACACATGTTACATGCCACGGAAAATACCCAAGTTCGAAATGACCTATTGACATTGAAATAATCAGGTTTTCTAATGATTTTCGCAAAAAGATCGTGTACCATATCTTCACATTTTTCTTTATCTCTTGCAAGCATTTTCATGAAATATCCGAATAAAACATCCGAATATCTATGATAGATTTCATCAAAAGCCTTTTGGTTTCCCTTAGACAGCAATTTCATCAGCTCTTCATCTGAGAGCTGCTTTACCTGCTTTTGAAAAATTCTCATTCTAGTCCTCGATTATCTGGGTTTCTTTTTCTTCGTTTTTTGAACACCAATACTCTTCATGTAATAATTACTTTGCTTGGAGTTGTAATAATCATTCAATATTTTTTCCGTTGGACGGTAATTTCGCGCATAGTTTTTACTCTCAGCCGAGTTGAATTTTGTCAGATTCTTTTTATTCAATTGATGATTCCATAAATCTTCCAAATCGGAAGCACATAGTTTTTTTTGTGATCCCGTCTTTAGTACCAAGCCATAGGGAATCAATTCATCTGCTAAAGGCTTTAAATACGCTACAGGAAAAGTCATTGAAATAGAAATGCCTTTGTTGCTATTTAATCGACAGAGCTCAACAAAAAATTGAACATCTACAGATTTTCTCTTGGGAACCTCAATCCCTTTGGATCTCATAGATTCTCTGTAAGACTCACTCTTCATTAATTCCAAAGAAACAACATGGATAGAAGTGAATTTATTTCCCTGAATTTGTTGGTTATAGATCGCACCATATGAATCATTTGTTCCGTGGGTCAATAATAGCTCATTATCCTGTGTCGAAATAAGCACATCCTCTGTGTAGGCTATGGTCTCCTTGCTCAGAACACCATTATTTGCGAGTA
>QOQC01000032.1 GCA_003331365.1 Flavobacteriales bacterium
TGCGTTCAGAATATTGGAGATTTAACCCATATGAGTTTATCAATTCTCCTTACTACATAAGGTTTTTAATTGGGTTAAAAAACAAAACAAACGAAATGCAAAAATACTTTGATTTATTAGAGGGATATTTTAAAAGAAAGCACAATCAAATCATCGTGATACAAGCTCCATTCTTGGGCTACGGTCGTGCAGAATTACAGGAGTAAATATGAGCGTATTTTTAACAAAAATCTATTCATGTGATGAGTCAATTTAAATCCTTTGAAGAATTTTATCCATATTATCTAGAGGAGCACAGGCTGCCTCGAACAAAATTATTTCACTTCTTTGGCACATTGGGTTCAATTGTACTTGTCATTTTGGCCATTCTCACCAAAGCACCTTGGATTTTACTATTAGCCGCTTTATCTGGTTATGGTGCAGCTTGGCTCAGTCATTTTTTCATTGAAAAAAACAAACCTGCTACATTTAAATACCCACTCTACAGCTTGATGGGTGATTTTCGAATGTTTTTTGAAATTCTTCTTGGGAAACATAAAATACTTTAAGCAACAAAAGAATTCAGCCAAGGCATCCTTGTTAAAATTTACTCCGCTTTTTTGAGCCCGTTCAAAATAATTTTTAGCTCAAATCCTAACAGAAGAATAACCGAATTTACCCATATATAAAGCATCATTATCAGCAGTGCTCCAATTGATCCATAAAGCTCATTATAGCTCGAAAAGGTGTTGATATATACTCCAAATAAAACGGTGCTCACGATGAACATTCCTGCTGTTATAAATACAGAAGTCGAAAAAATGGGCTCTTTTCTTCCTCCGGGTGTTCCAAAGAAATAAAGAATTGCCGGTATAAGTATGGTCATTATAATCAGTAAAATATATTCCCCCACTTTGAGCCATCCAAATTCATTTTCAATAATTCCTTGATCCGATAAATTGTCTAAAATGTTGATCTCAAATAATACATAAATGATGATTGACGAGATGAGTAATAATGATATCAAAAGCCCAATGAAGATTGCATAAAGATATTTTCGAATGAATGGCCGTGTAATTTGCACATGATGAGAGCCCTGAAAAGCACTAAAAAGTGAATTCACACCATTTCCCATAAATATTATGGACATCAGAAAACTAGAGGACAATAATCCACCATGCCTATTCTCCTGAATGTCTTGATAGATCGACATAAAAAATCCCTTCGAAGAATCGGGCATCAGGGACTCCATAAAGAGCGTAAATGTTTCGTTCAAATGAGCAATTGGTATAAATGGAATTACATTGAGCATAAATAACAAAAAGGGAAAGAAAGCCATAAAAAAGCTAAAAGCCACACTTCCCGCTCTAGCCGCCAAGGCCCCTTTAACCAAGCCATTGGCATAAATTTTAGAAAGCGCATATAGGGATAGGTCCTTGTATCCAAGGATTTTAATGCCTTTCGATACTTCCCTTATTTTTTTAACAATAAAGAGGTCTTTTATCGTACTTCTTTCTTTTTTATCTGACATGCCAAATCAATCAACAGTGCTAAGTTAAGCATTGCAAATGCATTTACTTTTACATGGGAGAAAAACTATGAATTCTTCTTGAGATCTTTGGGTATTTGATGTACACGGGCATAGGGAAATGAGGCCTTATAAGATAGTTCATAGTAGGAGTTTAAGCCTGAAATTCCAACAGAATTGCCTTTCCCTAAGTCCAAATAGCCATTTGAATCAATAATTTCATCTGGAATAAAAATTTGCTCGATTTCGCCAACAATGAGTGTTGTATTTGAGCTTTGAATTGGAATTTGTTCCCTTAAAGTTAGAGCCATTTTAATTGTACTTTCCTTGACGAATGGGGCAAAAAAATCTTCGATATATTCTTCAGTTAACCCACAAGCATCAAACTCAGAAATATCCTTATCAAATTTAGCTGAAGTATAATGGGCTCTCTCAATAAATGAAGAATTTACATGATTGATTGTATAACATGCTGATTCCAGAATATTATTGTAAGTATCTCTGCGATATTCTCTGCTGGGTCTCATGATAAATCCGATGAGAGCAGGATTACTTGACAAGTGAACTACAGAACTTATGATTGCCAGATTACTAATGCCATCCTTCGATTTTGTTCCCACTACATTTCCTGGCTTGATTCCCGTAATCGAATTGATAATATTCAATCGAGGGACTTTTTTTAAGGCCGCTATTTCTGTTTTGTTTAGATGCATAAATTCCCTTTGTAAACACCTGATCATAGAAGAAAGTTCTACCGTTTAAATGTTCTTGCCATGAAAAAAACAGCAATTGAATTTCTTTATCGAGTAATCCATACACCAAATACTCGTTTTCATCGTTACCTTTACAAAATATCTTAATGATTATGAAAAACATCATATTGAGTTTCTGTTTTGTAACATTTACCACCTTACTTTTTTCTCAAACCTTCACAATCAGTGGCACTGTTAAAGAGTCTTCCTCTGGAGAACCAATCATTGGCGCCAAGGTTTTTGACACCAAATCAAAAAAAGGTACACTCTCTAATGATTATGGCTTTTTCAGTTTGACCCTGCCAAAAGATAGTGTGTATTTACGTGTTTCATATATGGGATTTACAGCGATGGAATACCAAATAGATGGGTCCAAAAATATTGCGCTGGAGGTTGACCTAAAGACCATACAAGAGCTTGATGAGGTCACGGTGAGTGCTCAAAAAAACATTGAAGAACAAACGCAAATGAGCTCTTTTGATGTCTCGATTGAAAAGATAAAGGCCTTGCCGGTTTTTCTTGGTGAAAAAGATATCATCAAAACCATACAGCTTTTTCCAGGTGTTCAGTCTGGTAGCGAGGGTTCAAGCGGGATTTATGTAAGGGGTGGTGGTCAAGACCAAAATCTCATGCTATTGGATGGTGTCCCCATTTATAACGCAACACACCTTTTTGGGTTCTTTTCCATTTTTAATGCGGATGCCATCAATAAAGTAACCATGATCAAAGGGGGGTTTCCGGCTCGATATGGCGGTAGGCTTTCATCTGTTTTAGATATAAGAATGAAAGAGGGTAATATGAAAAAATTTCACGGAGAAGGTAGCATTGGTTTGATTTCTTCAAAGCTCTCCCTGGAAGGTCCAATCATTAAAGACAAAACTTCTTTTATCGTTTCGGGAAGAAGAACCTACATTGATATATTGTCAAGGCCTTTTATCAATATGCGTAATAACCAACAAAGCGGTAAAGACGGATCAGGAGAAACAAGTACTGGTGGTTATTATTTCTGGGATCTCAATGCTAAAATCAATCATAAATTTTCGGAAACCAGCCGGCTTTATTTAAGTGGTTACTTTGGGCGGGATCGATTTTACAATGATGGAACAAATGAATATACGACAGATATAGATACCTCAACAACTGTTGTAAATTCGAGCAATGGACTTCGTTGGGGGAATGCCATTGCGGCCATTCGTTGGAATAAAATTATTACCCCAAAATTATTTATGAACGTTACGGGTACGTACAGCCAATATCAATTTCGCGTTGGAGGTGAGAACCAATCTACAACAACATATCCTAATGCACCAAGTACAGGTGAAAACATCATATTCAATTATGATTCAGGAATTCAGGATTGGGGTGGAAAAATTGACTTCGATTATCGTCCTAATCCAAATCACACCATCAAATTTGGACTGGGAGACACCTATCACACGTTTACCCCTGGGGTAAATCAAATTCAGCTATCCAATTCTATCACCAGTGGAATCGACACAACCTTTGGATCTTTTCAGCAATATGGTCATGAGCATTGGGTGTATTTTGAAGACGATTGGGAAATTTCCAACAGACTTAAATTGAATCTCGGATTGCACGTTTCTGGTTTTAAAGCCCGTCAAGAGTGGTACCCAAGCATTCAGCCAAGATTTTCTGCAAGGTATATGCTGACAGAAAATTCATCAATGAAGGCATCGTACTCAAGCATGACGCAGTTCCTACACCTGCTCACAAATCCAACCATTGGGTTGCCAACAGATTTGTGGGTACCAGTAACAGATCGTGTTGCTCCAGAATACTCCAATCAATTTGCGATTGGCTATGCCCAAACTCTTGAAAAAGGTTTTCAATTTTCCATAGAGGCCTATTATAAAGACATGCAAAACCTGATTGCCTATAAAGAAGGCGTAAGCTTTTTTGGCTCAGATGAGGACTGGCAAAACAAGATTACTGTCGGAAGAGGGAATAGCTATGGCTTAGAACTTTTAGTTGAGAAAAAAATGGGTAAAACATCGGGTTGGATAGGCTACACGCTTAGCTGGTCAAACCGCCAGTTTGACTCCCTAAACTTTGGGAGACCGTATCCATATATTTACGATCGTAGACACGATATTGGATTGGCAATTACGCATAAATTCAATGAAAAAGTAGATATCGGTGTGGTGTGGGTTTTTGGCTCCGGTTATGCCACTACATTGGCTCAACAAACCTATCTTGGCGTAAATAGCTTGAGTATTGGCGCGAGTACTCCTTACGTTCCCATTGAACATATTGAAGCAAGAAATGATTATCGAATGCCCGCCTATCACAGACTTGATATTGGCGTCAATCTTCACAAGAAAAAAGAAAAGTATGAAAGTACGTGGAGCTTTGGTTTGTATAATGCGTATTCGCGTCAGAATGCATTCTTCCTCTTTTTTGAGGATGGAGATAATGGCACGAGAACTTTAAATCAGCTCAGCTTATTTCCCATCCTTCCAAGTATTTCATATAGCTTTAAATTTTAAGACCATGAAAAATTTATTCCCAATCATTTTAATATTAAGCGCACTTACATTGAGTAATTGCACCAAAGAAATTGATTTCGCTGAACAGGATATTGCGCCTCGAATTGTAGTCAATAGTTTATTTACCAATGACTCTGTTTGGTCTGCTCACATTAGCAGAAGTGTAGGTGTATTGGACAATACCTCCTACACAACGATAGATGACGCGAGTGTAAATATTTTTGATGAAAATGCCAATCTGATAACTACCTTGACACATCAAGGAAATGGCTTATATACATCACCCACAGGCGTCAGCCCATTGCCAAATCAAAGCTATACATTAGAGGCAAGTGCTGGCGGATATCAAAGTGTAAATGCCACAAATTTTATTCCCCCTGCCGTTCCGATATATCAGCTGGATACAGTAACAAGTACGAATAGCAATGACGAGACGATTCTTGAGGCCACAATTACTTTCCAAGATCCCCCAAATGTATCCAACTACTACATGCTAGAGGTACTTGTTAAGGGCACGTGGGAGTCTTGGGAGGGAGACAGTGTTGAATTTAGAGAGCCCTTAGAAATTTCATGTGACGATATCAATGTCGAAACGGTAAATCGTTTCAATTTTGGAGGTTTTGAAAACACCTATTTATATCTGATGCTCAAAGACCAAAACTTTGATGGAGAAAATTATGCGCTCACTTTTAGTGTAATTAATTATGCTGAACTCAAGGAAATGGAGCTCTTTGGTGAAATCAGACTAGTCAATACAAGTGAAGCTTATTTCAATTATCTGACATCATTTAACATGTATCAAAGAACCATAAATAATCCATTTGCCACTCCTGTTCAGGTTTATTCGAATGTAAATAATGGTATGGGAATATTTGCTGGGGGGACTTTAACCTCTTGGGACGTTGAATTTTAAAGATCCTCGAATGGTATTTATCAGAACTTTTACATTTCTGAGTTTGCTTGCGCTTCTCTTGTTGGGATTCACTTCATGTAAAAAGGGTTATGTAGATCGCTTTGGTCCTTTCTATATCCTTAATGATACAACTGTTGTTGTGAATGGTGATATGGGAAGTCGAGTGGATAATCAGTTTGATAAATTGATGAATCAATACCCTAATATTAAACTTCTAATAATGGAAGAATGCCCGGGTTCTAGGGATGACGAGGAATTATTTAAGGCGGCCTCTATGGTGAAAGAAAATTCAATTAATACACATTTACCTCCATATGCGGTCATAGAGTCAGGGGCTGTAGATTTGTTCTTAGCGGGAACGATTCGCACGATGGAAGTGGGTGCAAAAATAGGAGTTCATGCTTGGAGTGATGGATCCAAATCAGCAACAGATTATCCCGTGGGTCATGGGGAGCACCAAATCTACATTGACTATTACATGAGTGTTGGATACTCTCAAGAAGATGCAGAAGCATTATATTACTTTATCATTAACGCTGCACCGCCAAATGATATTCATTATTTGACAGAGGAAGAAATCTTGGAGTACAATATTTTAACTCCATGATGAACTGAAAAGACAGAAAGGTGTACACTCTTAAAAAAGTGTATGACAGAGCTAAAAATCACCAATCCTTGTAATCAGAACTGGAACTCAATGTCACCAAATGAGCTAGGCAGATACTGCCAACTCTGCGAAAAAACGGTAATAGATTTTACCAAGATGTCTCCAGAAGAAATTAAGGTGTATCTCAAAAAGAATGGAAATAGAAGAATTTGTGGGCGCATTCCAAGGGTTCCTATCAAAAGGATACCATCAAAAAAAGAACAATGGTTCAATAGCTTACGATTGAAAATCAATCAACGCATTGCGTTTAGACCAATTCGATACTCGCTGCTTTCTCTGCTTAGTGTACTTATGGTTCTTTTTGGTTGTAATCAAAATGTCGCAGAAAATAAATACAGCACAAAAGACAATCCTTCAGCAACAGCCACTGATTCCATTGCAAATGATAGTACTCAACGAATAGATGAATTACATACAGTGGGAAATATTGCTAGACCCGAGCCTCTGATGGGGGATGTTGAATCGATTGAATTAGGCGAAGTTGATGAGTGGATTGATGAAATTCCCATAGTTGGAAAAATTACCATTGATAAACATGATCCGCCTAAATAAGATAATCTTATCTTCGTACTAATCACTTAATTATGAAAGAGTATTTAGTTCGATTAGTTTCTTTTTTTCCCTTTATTGTGATATTCTTTCTGGCGTCCTGTTCGAAACAAAAACAAATGACAGAGCTTCTTGTCAAAACACCTGATGAAAAAACAGAAAAGGGGGCATATATTATTTCTGCACCTATTGTTAAAAAGAATTTTG
The DNA here is from genome assembly GCA_003331365.1 of Flavobacteriales bacterium. GTDB lineage: Bacteria > Bacteroidota > Bacteroidia > Flavobacteriales_D > Crocinitomicaceae > UBA952. Next base: position 7,103 of record QOQC01000032.1, read on the forward strand.
TTAATAAAGCAGGTAGAGTGACAAATCATACTGAATATTATATTATGCGATCCGCACAAGATTACTTCATTAAAATATGTGAAAGCAATATCACAAGTGAAGACCTGGAAAAGTTATTTCATAATAACTCAAATAATTCGGAGTCCCTATTCGAAGGTGTTTCCATCACGATGGAGGTTGAATTCAGAAATGGCGAATGGGATATTTGCGATGAAAATCATGAGGCAGAGAGTCGTGTCGGAGCATATGCGGTAATATTGAAAATTCTAAAGTAAATTTTTGAGTTCTTAAACAACTAAAAACGTCTACCTTTGCGGAAAATTTATACCCTATGGGCGACAAAAAAATAGCTATTATCGGAGGTGGGAACTTAGGGCAAGCCATCATGAAAGGTTTGTTAGCTAACAAAGTATACACTCCCAAAAACATCACTATTACCAAACGCAATACGGCTGAGCTATCAGAATTCAAAAGGTTAGGTGTGCAGGTGACTCAAGACAATGCTTCTGCGGTCGCTGATTCAGAGCTCATTATTTTGGCACTTAAACCTTATAAGATTTTATCGGTTTTGGAAGAAATACTTCCACAATTGGAAGCCGACAAACACCTTATCGTTTCTCTTGCTTCTGGTATCTCGATTTCACAGTTAAATGATACCATTAAAAATAAAGTGCCCGTTTATCGCGCCATGCCCAATACGGCTTCTGTGGTTGGTGAATCTTTAACTTGCATTAGCCCAAAAACCAATGTGATTAACCCTGGCATAGAAACCTGTTTCCAATCCATTGGGAAAACCTTATACATTGAAGAAGATTTAATGGACGCTGCAACTGTTCTTGGAGCATGTGGGATTGCTTTTGCCCTAAGGTTTATTCGGAGCATGGTTCAAGGTGGCATTCAAATTGGATTTGACTCAAAAGCAGCAAGCTTTATTGCCAACCAAACAGTCAAGGGAGCTGCGAGCTTACTAATTGATGGGAAAAATCATCCTGAATTTGAAATCGATAAAGTCACTACACCAAAAGGATGTACAATTTCTGGACTGAATGAAATGGAGCACAATGGGTTTAGTTCTGCACTAATTAAAGGCATTGTAAAGTCACATTCGGATATTTGATCTAATTGAATTTGGAAATGTATTTGTAACTTTCAAGTTCAATTATTCAAGTAAAACCATGCCGCAAAAAGACGTTTTCACTTTTTTAAAATCACTTAAAAAAAATAATAATAGAGATTGGTTCAAAGAAAACAAGCCTCTTCACGATCAAGCAAGAAAACAAGTGGAAGAATTCTCAAGACAATTGTTTGATCTACTAAAAAACAGTAACCAACTTGATCAACATAAAGTATTTCGTATATATCGTGATGTTCGCTTTTCGAAAAATAAAACCCCATACAAAACACATTTCGGGATATCGTTCCGAAGAGAAAAACCAGGTTATCGTGGAGGGTATTACCTTCATGTCGAGCCCGGAGCTTCGTTTTTTGGTGTAGGCTTCTGGGGCCCGAGTAAAGAAGATCTATTCCGCCTCAGAAAGGAAATTGAAATGGATCACGAATACTTCATGGAAATTGCAACAGCCAAGCCTTTAACTAAAAAGTGGGGAGTGCTTCAAGGAGAAAAACTCAAAACAGCCCCGAAGGGATTTGAGCGAGAGCACCCAGGAATAGAATACTTGAGACATAAACAATTTGTTTTCATTAAGCATATTGATGACCAGCAGCTTGTTGATCCTAAATTTGGAGATTGGATATCAGAACATTGCGATGCCATCAGACCTTTTCTTAATTACATGGGCGAAATCTTGACCACCGATCTCAATGGTGAATCAATCCTGTAAAATAATTGTGCATATCAATTTTACTAACGATAGATTTTTCGACTATATTTAAATATCCTTTTTTGACGCAATTTTGCTTTTAACTTATTAATAAAACATTGATATTGGTAAAATATATTTGTTTCGATTTATGATACGATTTAACTAAATCATTAAAATGAACATAAAAATAATTTCTCCGGGCAGCGTGATGTACAGGAAAGAGGGTGGTATATTCCCGAGACTCCTTCGATATGCTCCCCTCACTCTTTCTACCCTAGCCTCATTGGTGCCTGATGAGCTTGAAGCGTCAATAGAATTGAATGATGAAATTGCAAAAAAGATTAATTATAACGATCGTCCCGATATAGTGGCTATAAGCGCAATAACAGGAACAGTTAATCGCGCCTATGCTATTGCTGATCACTACAGAAAAAAGGGTGTATGTGTTGTAATAGGTGGTGTTCACGCATCCCTTATGCCCGATGAGGCCCTAAATCATGCAGATGCCATTGTCACAGGGATGGCATTTGAAACATGGCCTCAATTATTATTGGATTTTAAAAATGGGACCTTAAAAAGACATTATGACCAGTCTCCGCAAATGAATTTTAGCAATCTTCCTTTACCCAGAAAGGACTTGTTACCAAAATTTTCATATATCTCAAAAAGCACAATACAGGCAACGTTTGGATGTCCTTATAAGTGTGATTTTTGCGCCGTAATTAGCACGCAGAAAAAATACCTTAGACGACCTGTAGAGGATGTAATAAAAGAAATCAGTGAAATGAATGGAAACTTTGTGACATTCGTTGATCCCAGCCCAATGGAAGATAAAAAATATATCAAACGACTTTTAAGAGAAATGATTCCCTTGAAGAAAATGTGGGGAGGACTGGCCACTGTGAAAATTGGGGACGATGAGGAGCTAATGGACCTCTGTGCTGAAAGCGGCTGCAAGGGATTACTCATTGGTTTTGAATCCGTAGAACAAGATGCCCTGGTAGAAATTAATAAGGGGTTCAATGTGGTAGAAAAATACAGAAATCTATGTGCCAGACTTCATGAAAGAGGGATAGCAATCAATGGTACATTTATTTTTGGGATGGACTCTGATACCAAAGATACCTTTAAACGAACAGTTGATTTTGTTCAGGAGAATGCAATTGAATTACCAAGATATGCTATATACACTCCATTTCCCGGTACTGGCGCATTTAGAAAACTCGAATCACAAAACCGAATTCTAACCCGAAATTGGTCCTTATATGACGTACAACATGTGGTCTATCAGCCTAAAAACCTAACTCCTGATGAACTATTCGAGGGAAGTATCTGGGCATGGGAAAATACCTACAAATACAAAAATATTAAAGAACGAATCTATAATTCTGGAACGAGCTTTCCGATATCATTAATCACAAACATGGGATACCGATACTATGGTACAAGATTGAGGAATTTCCCTAATGATACAATCATTGATTTAGAACAAAAATGGAATTCACTAATCACTTGAATCAAAATGAAATTATTACTAATACAACCCAGTGTAGGCAAAATTCATGGTGAAAAATATGTGAAATCATGGACAATGGAGCCTTTGGCTTTATCTACTCTTGCAGGCATGACTCCTGACGATATTGATATTGAACTGATTGATGAACGAATTGATGAATTGCCTGAAATATACGAGGCTGACCTGGTAGGGATTACTATTGAAACATACACGGCAAAAAGAGCTTATACAATTGCCAAAAAAATCCGAAAACAGGGTATTAAAGTCGTCATGGGTGGAATACATGCGAGCCTCATGCCCGATGAGGTTATAAAGTACTGTGACACCATGCTTGTCGGCGGCGCCGAAGGCGGAATTTGGAATCAAGTTCTTTCAGATTTCAAAAACAACAAATTGAAACGGAAATATGATGCGAATTCATATTTTGAAAAAACCTTAGACCATTGCCCACCAAATAGAAAATTATACGCGAATAAAGGATACCTACCTTTAGGTTTAGTTGAATCGGGAAGGGGGTGTCCATTTACTTGTGAGTTCTGCGCAATAACTGCTGCACACAAAGCTCAGTATAAATCAAAGGAGGTTCAACATATCATTTCAGATATTGAAAATATTTCACAAAAAATGCTCTATTTCGCTGACGATAATTTTGTTTCAAAATTCTCAAGAACCAAAGAGCTTTGCGATGCAATGATTCCTTTAAAGAAAAAATGGTTTAGTCATGGTACAATTAATATGGCCAGTCAACCAGACCTACTAAAAAAATTACAGAAAAGCGGTTGTTCGAACTTGTTGATTGGTTTTGAATCTCTAAATGAAGATACGCTAAAAAGTATGGGGAAAAGTTGGGCAGTAGTGAAAAGAGGTTATTCTGAATCCTTAAAAATTTTAAAAGATTATGGTATTTCTGTCTATGGAACATTTGTATTTGGATATGATGAAGACAAACCTGACGACATCGAAAAAACACTAGAATTTGCCATCGACGAAAAACTTGCATTAGCCGCTTTTAATCATTTGGTGCCATATCCTGGAACGCCATTATATCATAGATTTGAAAAAGAAGGCAGGTTAATTGACAAAGAATGGTGGTTGAAGGAAGGCTATAATTTTGGCGAGGTGTCCTTTAAGCCTAAAAACATGTCTCCTGAGGAGCTTTCCGAGAGATGTTATAATGCCCGACTCGAATTTTATAAATATTCAAATATTTTGAAAAGAATAGAGTTTAAAGCAAATTGCAGAGACCCGTTTTCTAATCCTTTTCAAACCATTTCTTTTATGAGTGCAAATTTCGTTTCTCAAAAAGGAATTAAACAGAGACAAAGTTGGCCTATAGGTAATATAATTGACAAGAATGGCAAAATACTTGAGTAAAATTGCCAGTTATATACATGATGATTCAATCAAAAGAATTCTCAAGGACACGACCATGTCGGGAGACATCTCTGTTTCATTTGAAACTGAACCCTCCTTTTTTGATGCTATAAATGTTTTAGGTAAAAAAAATGATGTTCTTATCGTTGAAGAAGTGGAGAGCAAGAAAATAGTTGGCGTAGGCATCATTTCCCAAAAAGCACTTTACATAGACGAACAGCCATCCGAGGTCAATTATTACAGTTCACTGCGAATTTTAAATGATCATAGAAATGGACGTGTTCTTTATTTGGGATTTAAAAAACTAAGGGATCTTTTACAAAAAAATGATACTGAATTGACTTTTACAACAATTATAGAAGATAATCATTTAGCAAGAAATCTCTTAGAAAAAAAAAGAAAAATCAAACCAGATTACAAATACCATGTTAGTTTTTCCACATTTGTAATTAAGCCCATAAGCCGATCTAGGGTTCTTATTAATGATGGCCTAAAAATTCAAAGAGGAATTCATGGATTTAAGCCTGAGGATGTAATTCATTTTATAAATAAGCAAGGAAGAAAAAAAGATTTTTTCCCTGTATTTGAGCTGAAAGATCTAAATAGTAAAGAATATCAAATGTTTAATTGGTCGAATCTTTACATTGCCCATTTCAAGGGAGAGTTAAAGGGAGTCATTGGTGCCTGGGATCAAACCTCATATAAACAAACTTTTATCCGCGCTTTGTCTACGCGCATCAAAACGATTAAACCTTTTCATAATTTAATCTTTAGTAAAATCTTTCACAAACCAGTTATTCCAAATATTGGGGCCTCAATACAATCATTTTTTGTCACACTAATTGCAATTGAGCATAATGATCCGAACATATTTGCTCAATTACTGGATAAGGTTTCTGTAGAAAATGCCAAGAATTATCAATGCTTTTATGTTGGTCTTTCCGAATCAGATCCTCTTTGTTCTTCCATGAAATATTTCAGTAACATTGAGTATAAAGGGCTTCTTTATCTTGTGGATTATAAACTTAATAAGTCCTTAAATAGAATCCCTTACATTGATCTTGCAAAATTATAGTTATGAATATTCCCATTAAGTATATTTTTAAGAAATGCGAAGAGGTGTCATCTAATGAAAAGGAACGCATGTTTCTTCTTATGTGTCAAAATTATGACCATATGGATAAACAAATATTCCTGAATGATTTTTCAAATAAAGATTATGTGATTGTTTTTGAAGATGACCAGGGAAATATTCAGGGCTTTTCTACTTTCGCTGTAAATCCTAAAGGCTACCAAAATAAAGATTATAATATTCTATTTTCAGGAGATACCATCATTTCAGGGGATTTTACAGGTTCTCAAGAATTGGTAAAAAGCTGGTGTGTATTAGTCGCCTCATTGCTTCATAAGTACCCAGATAAAACATGGATGTGGTACCTTCTTTCTAAAGGACACCGAACATATATGTACCTCCCCTTTTTCTTTGAAAAATATTATCCTTCTGTAGATCAGGAAGACCATGTAGATCATTTTGCGCTTGCAGATGAATGTTCCAGTTTCTTTTTTGGGGATTGTTGGCGGCCTTCCAAGGGCACTCTTAGGTTTCCTGAAAAAATGGGACAGTTAAAACCTTTTCATACGCAAAGGACATACTCGAAAAAAAGTAAATATGTTGACTTTTTTTTAGAAATGAACCCTCATTTTGATGAAGGTGATGAGTTGGTGTGTATGGCAAAATTGTGCTCTACGAATCTTAAAAGACTCGCAAAAATTACTGTTGAAAGGTCTATTCATTCTCAATCATTTTTTGATGTTTAGATGAATACAAACTGGGCATATTATCTGTGGTTAAAAAGCCTAAAGAAAGAAAACGATTTCTTTGTAAATAACCTTAATAATCCAAATAAGATTCAAGAACAAAAACTATTTGACTATTTAAATCAATTTAAAAATAGCAATTATGGTGTCAAGCATTCATTAAGTAAAATAGCCACTGTCGAAGAGTTTCAAAAAGAAGTCCCAATAGTTGATTATGAAGACTTAAGTACCTACATTTCTTGTATTTCAAGAGGAGATAACAATGTGCTTGCTAATGAAAAGGTTTTGTTCTTTGAAGAGACTTCTGGCACACAATCAGACTCAAAATTAATCCCTTACAACCGATCCCTTTTAAAAGAATTTAATTCAGCCATAGCGCCATGGATGCATGCCGTATTCAAATTATATGAAAACGTCTTTTCTGGCAAAAGCTATTGGACCATTTCTCCACCAAATAAGGCAATTTGGAGGACTGAAGGAGGAATCGCTGTAGGGATAGATAAGGATTCGCGCTATTTGTCTTGGGCAGGCAGGGTTTTATCTAAGCACATGATATTTTCGTCAAGAAAAAATCACTTTGTTGAAAAAACTGCTTTTTTTAAAGCAGAATTAAAGGAAATCATCAACTATCAGAAAATTGGCTTTATTTCATCATGGAGCCCATCTTTTCTTTTGATGATGGATGAAATACTCAGAGAAAACTGGTCATCTATTGTTTCTAAAACCTCAAATTTGTCTATCGATGAAACTTGGGATAAAATCTTTCCCAATCTCAAGTTGATTAGTTGTTGGATGCATGGGAGTAGTCAGGTATTTCAGAATAAATTAAACTCTATAATAGGAGATATTCCAATTCAGGCAAAGGGCCTATTAAGCAGTGAAGGTGTTGTATCAATTCCGATTTCAAAAGAGAAAGATCCTGTTTTGTCTTTTACTTCACATTTTTTTGAATTTGAATGCCAACTTTCTAAAGAAGTTATATTGTGTAAGGATTTAGTTGTTGGGAACAAGTATGAAGTAATTCTGAGTACTGGGAGCGGATTTTTGCGATATCGTACTAAGGACATAGTATTGATTACCGGAAAGATTATGCAAACCCCCACTATGATTTTTGTGGGGAGAAAAAGCATGAATTCTGATATTGTGGGGGAGAAAATAACTGAATTACATTGTATTGAAATCATAGATGAGCTTTCAAGGAATTTTGAAATTAACATACACACGGCGTATTTTTCTGTTGGATCGGTAAAAAAAAATAAATACTTCTATAAACTGGTGCTTGTCGATCCAAAGACTTCATTTGATAAAGACAAAATTCTCAAGTTTGTTGAGCTGAAGTTGAGATCTAATCCATATTATGAACAGGCCATACTGATGGGACAACTTGAAGACCTACAACTTGAAGTTCTATCTAAGAATCAGTATATCCAAATGTTAGAAAATTATTACGAAGAAAAAAACATTAAGACGGGCGATCGTAAACCTCCAGTGCTTTTTCCTCTTAAATTTAAACAAGTCAATTGATATATTTAAAGTTTGCTCTTAACTAGAATATGTTAATTTCAGTTGATAAAATTAATGTGAGTCGATGAGGTCATTATTGAACTTTATTCCTTTTTACAGTTTAATTAAATTCAGTTATTTAATATTTAAAGGGGAAATAGCCATTCGTAAAGCGCACAAACTACTCGTCGTATTCTTGTTTATAATTTTAATCGAGCCTTTCAGATATTTTGAGCATCTTTATTTTTATATAAAACAGAAAAAAATTAGTGTTCGTACACCAATTTTTATCATAGGACACTGGAGGAGCGGTACAACCTTTTTGCAACACGCTTTATTAAGTCATTCGAATTTAAAAGGGCTTAGTATATATAATGCTGTATTCCCCCTTACCTTTATAACGACTAACTGGCTTAAAAAACCCCTAAATAAATTCAGTTCGCTATTATCATTAGAAAATAAGTTTCAGCGAAAACCATTGGTTTGGGAAGATTATGAGGAAGATGATTTAGCCTTACTTATGATGCTTTCAAAGCATTCATATTACTGGAAAAAAATATTTGGAATAAACTATGATTTCAATTCATTTGATTACAAACAATGGCGTTATGACTATATGTATTTACTTAAAAAACTTAGCCATCAGGACCCTTCGAAAACCTTACTATTGAAATCTCCTCCAAATACAATGAGAATAAAACATATCCTATCTGTTTTTCCAAATGCAAAATTTATTTACATCAAAAGAGATAAAGATGACGTATACCAGTCAATGCAGTTTTTATGGGAGGTAAACCAAAAACACTATTCTTTTATGTCGATGAGCCAAAAAGAAGTATCAAAGGAAATAGAAGAAACATACCAACTATTTGAAGAGGGTTATAATCATCATAAGAAGATGATTCCTCAAGCAAACCTTCAAGAGGTTTCTTTTGAAAAACTTATAAAAACAACTCAAGTTGAAATTCAAGAAATGTGGAATAATTTAGGTTTAAAAGTCGATGAACGAGAACGAGAAAATCTAATTAAGTTTTTGAATGCGACTAATTAAATGACTTTCGTTTCTTGATAGCGTCCATATCAATTGGGCTTGCCTCCGTTGTTAAAATTGGTCCTTTCCATAATTCTAAATAAGCGCGAAAAAATGATTTTCTGCCCTTTTGAGTTTTAACAAGCTTTGGGAGATGAATCCAAGAGATTTTTGGATTCTGATGATGCGCCAAATGTAAATTAAAATTGAGATATAATAAGTTCCCGAGGAACCCAACCTTGTGATTATGAGCGCCGTTTATGATATCCCTTTCCGAATAAGCATGATTGACGTAGTTCTGAGATGACCATACAAAAGCATGGAATAAATACATAACAAGATATGACATAGGATTCAAGTGAAAGGCATAAATTACTCCTACATGAAATAATACAAGTGAAATACTTTCAAGTCTAATTATGGCTATAGTAGATGCATTTATACTCGATAGCATGCCTTCTGCCTCGACATTTGATCTAAATAATCTATTTGACAAAAAAGAGGGATAGAATAGTAATAAAATGGCGCTCAATGGAAGAAGAAGCCAATGCACGCCCAAAAGCAATATCCACAACATTATCCTTCTCCTAATTTTGCTTTGGTAATCATAATAAAGATCAAACATTTCAAAATCTGTTCTATTCCTCTGATGATGACCTAAATGGCACTGCTTCAAAAATGTATATGGTGCAACAAAAATTAATGAAAGAATTCTTCCTAAAAGGTTGTTTATTCCAATTGATGAATGCAGCACATTATGATCAGACTCGTGCAGTAGAGAATAAATAGGAATCATGGAAATTCCAAAAATCATGGCGAGAATAAAAAACAATAAAGAAAAATCCATACTTGATCCGAGAATCAAGATAAAGAAGGAAAAGCAAAAATATATTAATGTCAAAAAAACATTTAGTTTATTAGGTATGGGGAATGTATTTTGACCTTTCTTCATTTATAGGTGTTTTGGTAAATTATTAACTTGCTTAACAACTTTAATCAATCCTTCATCTTTATGAGTGAACCCAGGATGATAATCAATTGAACTCAATATCTTTATATCGTTGTGTAGCACTGACTTTAACATAATGAAGCGCTTGATGAATTTGAAATAATAAAGTTTAAACGTTTTCTGAAAAAAACCAAGGTTTTTAAAAATAAAACTTACTCTTGCAATAGATTTTCCATTTTCCAGTGGACTAGACGAAAATAAAACATCAATACTTTTATTATTTATGATTCCTTTTACTAAACAAACGCTACCTCCATATACATTGTAGTCTAGAAAAAGACGATTTCCATATAGCGTACAAACAATTCGATTCCAAATATTTATTGGTTTAATTAAAAAATGAAATCGCGCGCGAATATGGTATTCAGATACGTTCTCGATTTCTGGTGGTTTTATGAACTCCATTCCATGTACATATTTCCAATGAGTAATATCAAGGCCATTGGAAATCAATAAATTGTAGTGCGTTTTTACAATTCTACCATGGACTGTTAAAGTCTTAGATGAATTTGATTTGTCTAAACAAAATTCTGGTGGATCAAACAATGGTTCTGGTCCATTAAATACCCAAATTAATCCCATATTTTCCAATATCGGATAGCTAAAAGTCTTTATCCCTTTCACATCAATGGAACTTTCATTCGCATTCATACAATGACCACTAGAATCAAACTTCCAATTGTGAAATGGGCAGATAATCGCCTCCCCATCAACTCTTCCTAACGAAAGATCGGCCCCGAGATGTGGGCATCTTGATTTTAATGCGACTAGATTCCCGCTAAATGTTCTAAATAAAGAAATTTTTTGATTCAAAAGCTGAACTCTTTTGACTCCACCCCTCTTTAACTGATTTGATTTTGCCAATACGAACCATGTTTGAGGTAATATCGTATTGCTCCCAAAGACCATTTCACCCATCTCTGAATTTTCTGCTCATTATTAATGTAAGTTAGCTTTTTTATGAATCCATATTCAATTTTTAATTGAAAATTAATGCGCGGACTTCATTTCGTTTGTTTAAGCAATTGTCTTTTTCTCATTAAATTCTTAATCATTAAATTATTGTATTGACTTAATATTGATGTTTTTACGGAAAGAATAAAAATGTATATTTGACTCCGAAATTTAATTTTCAGACTAAAACTAATATTAAAACAGGGGTGCCCAAAACTGAATAGAGTAAGCAAATATCAAACATTCAAGAAGATGAGTAAAAAGTACAAAATTACACTTGAGGTCGAAGAAGGACAAGAAACAACAATTAAGCCTTTAGGTGAGACAATGACAAGCCGAGTGGCCGCTGGAGATTCTGATAGCGGAACAACTACAACTACAATTACTAACGGCCCTCGAGGAACTGATTCGGGAGCTGATTCAGATACTGATATGTAAATAAAAAGGCCTCTAGATGAGGCCTTAACTTTCTTCCTATGTCATACATATTAATTATCGGGGACAAGGAAGATTCTCATATACAAGTTATATCTCGTATACTAGAAGAAAATAACCACACCCCTATTATTTTTAATCCTTATAAGGGCGCTACAAACGCCATAACCTACACCTACAATCCATTTCGTATTTTAATCCAAACTAGTGGTGTTTCAGTCGATGCCAATCAAATTAAATCCGTTTGGTGGAGGTTGAAGCCAAACATTACTTCAGCACCCGAAAACAGGGACGAATTTGAAAGAGTAAAGTTCATTCAAAGAGAATGGGGATTGACCTTAGAGCCACTAAAATTTTTTCTTAAAAATTGCTTTTGGATCAATCGAAGAGAAGCCGATTCCTTAACTCGAAATAAACCCTTTCAGCTTGAAAGAGCTCGTCAAAATGGATTTAAGATTCCCAAGAGCATCATAAGTAACAACAGTGGTCTTGTCCAAGAGAAAACAAAAGATTTCAATAAAGCAGTATATAAACCCTTAAGCTATTTCATAGTGCCACCGGATCGCATCTTATATTCTTCAATGATGGCTCAAGCTGAGATAGGTGAAAAAAGTGCTAATATTGAGCAGGCTCCGTGTATATTTCAAGAATATATTGACAAGGACTTTGAATTAAGAATTACGATTGTTGGAGACAATGTCTTTCCGATAAAAATAAATTCACAAATAAATAAATCCACTCAATTTGACTGGCGAAAGGATCAATTAAATATTGAATATGAGCTTTTCGAATTGCCAAAGGAAATAAAAAACAAACTTTTAAAACTTCATAAAGAGTTTAAGATTTTCTATGGCGCTTATGATTTTATTGTCGATCCAAAAGGGGAATATTACTTTCTTGAAGTAAATCCCGCTGGACAATGGCTTTGGATGGAAGAAAAATTAAACCTAAACATTTCGAACAGCATCGCTG
>QOQC01000033.1 GCA_003331365.1 Flavobacteriales bacterium
TATTAATTTAAGTTCATATTTTATTCAAAAATGTAGCCCATAGGAGAATCGAACTCCTGTTTCCAGGATGAAAACCTGGCGTCCTAACCACTAGACGAATGGGCCAAAAAATTGGTAGCCCATAGGAGAATCGAACTCCTGTTTCCAGGATGAAAACCTGGCGTCCTAACCACTAGACGAATGGGCCTCAAAAAAAACAAAAAGTATTTTTTGGAGTGCAAATATATGACGAAAATCTCTAATAACAAGTAGGACAATTAATTTTTGAGTTCGGAAATATGAAGTTTTCTCATAAAAATTATTCATTTTTGAAGAACGCGAATAAAATCTCAGAACTTGTCGAAGGAAAAAACATCAATTTGGTTTATCATTAATCCAATTTCTGGCACACGCCGAAAAAAGAAAATACCAAGCTTGATTCGAAAGTATTTGGATCACGAGAAGTTTACTTACAGGTTATTTTATTCACAATACAAAGGTCATGCTGGTGAAATAGCCCGTTCGGCTGTAGAACAAAATATAGCCATTGTATGCGCAGTTGGAGGGGATGGCTCAGCACATGAGGTAGGAATAAATTTGATCCATTCAAATACGAAACTTGCTATTATCCCAAGAGGTTCGGGAAATGGCATTTCTAATCACATGGGAATTCCTATTAGAACGATAAGAGCAATTAAATGCCTCAATAAATGTTTTTCGATATCCATTGATACCGTTTCCGTAAATAATTCTCATTTTCTTGGTGTGGGCGGATATGGGATTGATGCATTTATCGCAAAAAAATTCGAACAACATAAAAAGCGTGGATTAAAATCCTATGTTAAACATACCGTAAAAGAATTTTACAAATTTAATCCGATTCAAGTCGAGATTGAAATGCAAGATAAGAGTACGAAAGTCGATGCCTTTTTATTATCTATTGCCAATACCTCTGAATTTGGAAACCGTTTTAAGTTATCGCCCAAGTCAAGTGTTCAAGATGGCATCCTTGAAATGATTATCATTAAGCCTTTTCCAAAATGGGTGAGTCCATTTTTGGTTGCTCGTTTTATTGGTCAAAAAGGAGACAAATCTAAATTTGTGGAAATCATCAACTTTAAAAAAGCAAGTTTAAAGCTTAATGAGGAGTTGGCTCACTATGATGGGGAGCATATTAAAGAGAGAAAAAAGATTGATATTGAAGTTGTGCCGAAAAGCCTTAACATTATCGTTAATGAAAGGAAGCTATCTCGAATATAGTGCCCAAGGATTGATTATTTTTATCCAGAATATGATTATGATGAAAATTAACTGAGTATGTTTTTTATTCTTTCTAAGTTTTTTCTTTTCCTTTTATCCCCTTTTACATGGTTGCTTATCAGTATTGGATTATATCTTTTTGTAAAAAACAAGATATGGAAGAAAAGATTTATGTGGAGTACTCTGATTATTTTCTTTTTCTTCTCTAACGGCTTTATAGTAAATAGGTTTGTCTCTCTTTGGGAGATTGAAGGATCCAAAACTGAAGGTCTCAAACAATACGAAAATGGAATTGTTTTATCAGGAATGTTTGAGTATAACAATGACCTTCATAGACTCAGTGCAAGAAGAGGTGCTGATAGAATATGGCAAGCCATACAGCTATATAAAAAACAGAAAATCAAAAAAATTGTCATCTCTGGTGATTCAGGATATGTCCTCAAGGAAGGGCTTCACGAGGCAAACCAATTAAAACAAGATCTCATTTCCATGGGCATTCCCGAGAATGATATTATCATCGAAAACAAGTCCCGAAATACACATGAAAATGCCTTTTATACCGCCCAGCTTTTTGAAAAAAACAGATTTTCTAAAAGTAATCATCTTCTTATTACATCATCGATGCATATGAGAAGAGCTCTGGCATGTTTTGAAAAACAGGGCATCCAATGTACCCCTTTCACAACAGACCACTATACGATTTATTCAGAATCCATTTCAATTACCGAATTCATTCCAAGTCAAAATGCTTTTGTAATGTGGGATAGGCTTATAAAAGAATGGGTAGGCTATACGATTTATAATCTAATGGGGTATTTATAATGAATTTAGCAACTCTTGATGGAGAAGTCTACTACTATAAATCCTTTTATCCACGATTGAAAGCTACAACGCTATTTAATGAATTTTCATCCTATCAAGAATACAAACAAAGGAAAATCAAACTTTTTGGAAAGCAATTTATGTCACCTCGCTTAGAGGCTTTTTTTGCAAAGGAAAAACAACATTACAGCTATTCTGGAAATGAACTTGAGAGCAATTCATTCACACCTAGAATTCAAAAGATTTGTATGGAAATCGAAAAATTCACCGATAATAAGTTCAATTCGGTGCTCATGAATGTCTATAGAAATGAGTCGGACAGCAATGGTTGGCATGCTGACGATGAAAAAGAACTGGGAATAAATCCTTTTATAGCTTCATTAAGCCTAGGTGAAACCAGAAGGATTCATTTTAAACATAAAACGACAAAAGACAAATTCCATATTGACCTTGAGCATGGAAGTTTATTGATTATGAAAGGAACACTCCAGCACCACTGGAAGCATCAAATTCCGAAATCCAAAAAATCATTAGGGAAGAGAATTAATTTGACGTTTAGAACAATTACGGATTGATCCATTCTCTTTTGCTTTTGAGAATTTCCTGCGTATGAAATTCTAAAGAATTCTCCTTTTCTTGATAGTTATATACCCATTTGGCTTCTGGAGGCATACTCAGTAAAATGGATTCTGTTCGGCCTCCTGAATATATTCCAAATTTTGTGCCTCTATCATGCAATAGATTAAACTCAACATAACGGCTTCTTCTTAAAAGCTGCCATTCCCTTTTCATTTCATCAATGTGAATAGCTCTTTTAATTTGTTCGGCATATAATTCCGGAAAGAGCTTGCCCAGCCTTAAACAAAATTCAAAAATTTGTTCCTTAGTCATTTTATCATTCTCTGAAAAATGATCAAAAAATATACCTCCTATACCTCTAGTTTCCATTCGATGACTTAAATAAAAATATTCATCGGCCCACTTTTTGAATCGAGAATAAATATCGGAGTCATACTCATCACAAAGTTTTTTCAATTTAGAATGAAAAAGAACAGCCAGATCTTCATTGATATATATAGGAGTCAAGTCAATACCTCCGCCAAACCAATATTTGCCATTATCCATTTCAAAATAACGAATATTCATATGAATGATAGGATGCTGAACTGCTTTTGAATGTAGAACGATAGAAACACCTGTTGCAAAAAAAGAAGAACCATCAAGATTGAGCTGTTTAGACATTTGTTCTGAAACGTGGCCAAAAACCTCAGAAAAAGCAACTCCTCCTTTTTCAATTATGGTTCCGTCTTTAATGGTATTTGTTCTCCCCCCACCACCCTCTGATCTCGACCATTCATCTGATTCAAAGGTTGATTTTCCGTCTATTTCTTCGATTTTTGAGCATATAAATTCTTGCACTTCCCTGAAAGATGATGCAATTTTCTCTCTATCCATTATTCGATTGTTGAAATATTCAGGTTCTCAAAATTTAAAATATAACCCCCAATATTATGATTACTTGGACTACCTTCGAAGTCAAACTTAAAATTATGGACTAAAGCATTGTTTAGCTCTTTACCATATAACAAATACATTACCATATTCAGAGTGGCATCATAACCTATACCCGACATTTTGCTCATATCCGAATTAAATTTCCTCCTGTACATCCTGTGAACATTCTTAATTGATTCATCGTGATAATCTAGAAAGGTACCTACAGCATATCTAAAAGGAACTATATTCTCAATACTTGAAACAAATTTGATCTTTTTCAACCATTCCTCTTTCCCATATACCAAAACATGCTCCTTTTCACCGGCAAACCTCAAAACATCCTCGACTATAGTCTCATTATCCGAAAGTAAAACATAGACTGTTTTTGTGTTTCCTTTATTTGCAAAGAATTTAAAACTATTTATATCCGCCTCAATTAGCTTTGTAGAGGCATTTATGTTGTAATAAATTTCCAAAAACTTATTTTGAGCTCTTTGATCACTGGAATCAGGAGTTTTAATAAATATCAGTTGACAGGAGTCAAGATTGGATAAATGCTTAGCCAGAATGTATTGCTTTGCCGCGTCGTCAGGTTCCATAAAAAATTCATTAGATTGAAAGTCATGAAGACTATTTAGTCTTTTTAATGGAAAAACAATTTTATTTGACTTATCAGCCGACCATTCCTTTAATTTTTTAGCTTTTTGCAGATTGAATGGAGCAAAAATTAAATCAGACTTAAGAAGCTCTTGAGAATTCAAAACACTGTCAAAAGGCATAATTTTCGATTCATAATCGAAAAAATGGAAATCACATTGAACATTATATTTTTTGAGAGAATCAATAGCCAATAACGCACCCATATAATAATCAAGTGCATATTTTCTGATGTTTCGAACATCAATTGTGTCTAGATTAAATGGGAGGAAAACTACTATACTTCTTTTGCTAGAATCACTCAATTCTTGTTTTGGAATTATTTTCTTTGGAAAGTAAAGTGAATCAGAAGCTATCCTTTCTTTGATTTCAAGTTCTTTTTTTAGTGGAATAATCAGAACCTGACCTTCACTCAATACATTGTTCTGTAATTTATTCCTATTTACCAAAGTATCCATTGGCACCATAAATCTTCTCGATATTGAATATAATGTTTCACCTGAGTGAACTGTATACTCGACTAAAGAATCCTCATATATCAATTCATCACTGCTTGTTTCTGAATTTGTGCTAAACGGATTTTCTGATATTTTTTGAATTTGAATAGGCCGAATGATATTTTTAATAACGAGCTCCTGCCCTCTTTGAAGTCCCTCTGTTATTTGAGGATTATACGCAATAATTGAGTCGATTGGCTGTGAATATCTTCTTGAAATTCCGTAAAGCGTTTCTCTGTGCTGAACAATATGTGTAATATCATCATAAAGCACGGGAATCCATAAGACTTGACCAAGCTGCACACCAGCTAAATAAGGATTGTATTGTTTTAGTTCCTCAATAGAAATTTCATATAATTTAGAAATACTATAAAGTGATTGTTCTGATTCTACCTGATGGATGTAATATTTCTTACCCTCTTTTTCACCTATATCGGCATATTTTTGTCCAAAAGAGACAAAAGTGAAAAAAACAAAAAAAGCAATCAATATCGATTTCATATTATTCCCATTCAATGGTTGCTGGAGGCTTAGAGCTAATATCATAAGTAACTCTATTTATTCCTTTTACTTGATTAATAATCTTATTAGACATTAAAGCTAAAAAATCATATGGTAAATGGCACCAGTCTGCAGTCATTCCGTCTGTAGAGTAAACAGCTCTGAGAGCTACCGCATTTTCATATGTTCTTTCATCGCCCATTACACCAACAGATTGAATCGGTAAAAATATCGCACCAGCTTGCCATACGTCATCATATAAACCATGTTCTTTAAGGCCTTCAATAAAAATATAATCTACCTCCTGCAAAATGCGTACCTTTTCTTTCGTTACATCCCCTAAAATCCGAATACCTAGGCCAGGTCCGGGGAAAGGATGTCTTCCGAGTATCTTCGGATCTATATCCAAAGACTTTCCAATTCGACGTACCTCATCTTTAAAAAGTTGTTTTAAAGGCTCTACAACTTTCAACATCATATAATCAGGTAAACCACCCACATTGTGATGAGACTTAATGGTTTGTGAAGGACCTCCAGTAGCCGAAATTGATTCAATGACATCAGGATAAATGGTTCCTTGACCTAACCACTTGGCATCTTGTACTTTTTTGGACTCTTCTTCAAAAACGTCGATGAATACTTTTCCAATTGCTTTTCTTTTGAGCTCAGGATCGGTAACTCCTTCTAATGCTTTATAAAATTTTTCCGAAGCATCGACACCGGTAACATTCAATCCCATTCCCTTATAGGAATCCAACACGTTTTCAAACTCATTTTTCCTCAAAAGTCCGTTATCCACAAATATGCAATGCAACTGCTGACCAATAGATTTGTGTAACAGAACGGCAGCAACTGAAGAATCTACTCCTCCAGACAAGCCCAGAATCACCTTATCATTTCCTATTTGCTCTTTCAATCCAGAGCAGGTTTCGCTAACAAAAGACTGCGGAGTCCAATCTCCTGTACAACCACAAATATCAACGATGAAATTTTTCAAGAGTGTCTTACCCTCAGTGCTATGATATACCTCAGGATGAAATTGCACACCAAAGGTTTGTTCTCCATCAACAGTATATCCAGCGACCTCAACATCTTCAGTTGAGGCAAAAACTGAGTAGTTATTCGGAATCATTTTAATTGTATCCCCGTGTGACATCCAAACTTGAGAACCATTTGTCATGTTTTTTGAAATATCAAGGGCTGTATTGATACTTGAAATTACCGCACGACCATATTCTCGAGTACTAGACGGAAGAACTTCTCCCCCGTAGTTATGAGCCAAAAACTGAGCTCCAAAACAAATACCTAATAAGGGATATTTTCCCTTAATAGCTTGTAAATCCGGTTTAGGAGAATCCTTATCTAAAACAGAAAAAGGGCTCCCTGACAATATTACCCCGTTGGTTGCAGAATCAAGTTCAGGTATTTTGTTCCAAGGATGAATTTCACAATACACATTAAGCTCTCGAATCCTTCTGGCTATCAATTGAGTATACTGTGACCCAAAATCAAGTATAATTATTTTTTGATGCATGATGCAAAGATAATTCTATAAACGATTGACAACTTTAATTCTTGAATATTAATTAACATTTTTTGCACGTGCAAATGGGTATAAATTCAAGATTTAACCATTTTTCACATTGCAACCGAGAACACTTCCTTTCATGGCTTAATTTGATTAAATTTGCAATCCATTAATTCCTTATAAAATGATTGGAAATTTCTTAAAGAAAATTATCGGTGATAAAAACTCCAAAGATAGAAGTACATATCAACCATTTGTAGATTCTGTAAATGCCATTTATCCTGAAATTCAAAATTGCACAGACAATGAGCTTCGTAATCATACCAATATTTTTATTCAGAAAATAAGTGAAGATAAATCTGCTCTTGAAGAGCAGCTATCAAAACTTAAAAATGAAGCAGAGAACCCCGAACTTTCCATTCAAGATAAAACAGAAATTTTTGAAAAAGTTGAGAAGCTCGAAAAAGAGGTCGATGAAAAGATTGAAGAAAGCTTATTAGAGATTTTACCAAAGGCATTTGCGGTAGTTAAGGAAACCGCTAACCGATGGGCAAATAATGGAAAATTAATCGTAGATGCTCAAGATTTTGATAGAGAACTTGCCGCAAACAAAGATGGAATTACAATTGAAGGAGATCAAGCTATTTGGTTAAATGAGTGGTCCGCCGCAGGAAACAAAGTGAAATGGGATATGGTGCACTATGATGTTCAGCTGATGGGAGGAGCTGTATTGCACAAAGGGAATATTGCAGAAATGCAAACTGGAGAGGGGAAAACACTCGTGGCTACCCTGCCTGTATATATGAATGCCTTGGCTAAAAAAGGAGCACATGTGGTAACCGTGAACGATTACCTAGCCAAAAGAGATTCGGAATGGATGGGGCCTCTTTATCAATTCCATGGGCTGTCTGTTGACTGTATTGATAAGCATAGACCTAATTCGAAGGAAAGAAGAGCAGCCTATATGGCGGATATTACTTTTGGAACAAACAATGAATTTGGTTTTGATTACTTAAGGGATAACATGGCTGGCCATGTAGATGATTTGGTACAAAGGAAGCATCACTTTGCCATTGTTGATGAGGTGGATTCTGTTTTAATTGATGATGCTAGAACACCATTAATCATATCTGGACCAACACCGAAAGGCGATGAACATGAATTTCATGTATTAAAACCACGAATAGAAAGAGTAGTACAAGCGCAAAAGAAATATGTGCAGCAATGCTTAAATGAAGCAAAAAAGAATTTAACGGTAATAAGCGATGCAAGTGGAGATAAAAATGAAGTCAAGAAAAAATTAGAAGAAGGAGGAATAGCCTTACTTCGAGCGTTTAGAGGACTTCCGAAAAATAGGGCATTAATTAAATATCTTTCTGAGCCTGGGATAAAGGTTCATCTACAAAAAACGGAAAACTTTTATATGCAAGAGCAGGGCAAGCATATGAAAAAAATAGATGTTGAATTGTTTTTTACCATAGATGAGAAAAACAACTCAATACAGCTTACCGATAAAGGAATTGATTTGGTTTCTGGAAATGAAGAGCGTGATTTCTTTATCATGCCTGATATTGGTGCTGAAATAGCAAAACTGGAAAAAAACAACCTGGACAAAGAAAGTCTTCTTGAGCAAAAAGATGCACTAATTAGAGATTATTCCATCAAATCGGAAAGAATACATTCGATCAATCAATTACTCAAAGCCTACACTTTATTTGAAAAAGAGGTAGAATATGTAGTCATGGATGGTAAAGTCAAAATTGTAGATGAATCAACTGGTCGTATTTTGGATGGAAGAAGGTATTCAGATGGACTTCATCAGGCAATTGAAGCTAAGGAAGATGTAACCGTCGAAGCGGCTACACAAACTTATGCCACAGTAACGCTACAAAACTATTTCAGAATGTACCATAAGCTGTCTGGAATGACAGGAACTGCGGAAACGGAGGCCAAAGAATTTTGGGATATTTATGAATTGGATGTTGTGGTCGTACCAACCAACAAACCTGTAATCAGAAAAGACGAGGACGACTGGGTATTCAAAACGGCAAGGGAAAAATACAATGCAGTTATTATCGAAGTAGAAAAACTAGTTGAAGCTGGAAGACCAGTACTTGTAGGTACCACAACTGTTGAGATTTCTGAATTGCTTAGCCGTATGTTGCAGATGAAAAAAATAAATCATCAAGTACTCAACGCAAAATATCACCAAAAAGAGGCCGAAATTGTAGCTAACGCTGGATTTGCAGGAGCAGTGACCATTGCAACGAACATGGCTGGTCGAGGTACAGATATCAAGCTAGGTGATGGTGTAAAAAAAGCAGGTGGATTGGCCATTATTGGAACGGAAAGACATGATTCACGTCGGGTTGATCGACAGCTTAGAGGACGTTCGGGAAGACAAGGAGATCCGGGATCATCGCGATTTTTTGTTTCACTAGAAGATGACTTAATGAGAAAGTTTGGGTCTGAGAGAATTGCCAAAGTCATGGACAGAATGGGACTCAAAGAAGGCGAAGTTATTTCGGCAGGATTGGTCTCTAAGTCAATTGAAAGGGCTCAAAAGAAAGTTGAGGAGAACAATTTCGGTGTTCGTAAAAGACTTTTGGAATACGATGACGTAATGAATACCCAAAGAAAGGCTATCTACCGGAAAAGAAAAAATGCCTTGTATGGCGACCGAATAGATATTGACGTTGATAATATGTTCTATGATCTTTGTGATTTAACGGTCTACAAAAATGAAAATTCCAACTTTCAGGACTTTGAATTGGATTTAGTGAGGGTTTTAGGAATTGCAGCACCTATCCAAGAAGACGAATTCACCGACATAAACAAAGACGAGCTCGTGGATATTGTGTATGAAAAAACAAGATCGAAATACGACCGTAAATGTGATAAGATTGCAACCAAAGGAATGCCTCAGATCAAACATGTGTATGAAACCATGTCTGAGAAGTACAAAAATATCGTATTCCCTCTATCCGATGGAAAAAGAGAAATGCGATTGATCGTTAATTTAGAGGATGCGTATAAATCTGAAGGTAAAAACATCAGTAGGTCATTCGAGAAAAATGTCATTCTTTCTAAAATCGATGAGGAATGGAAAGAACACCTCAGGGAAATGGACGACCTGAGATCAGCTGTAAATAACGCTACATATGAGCAAAAAGATCCTTTAGTGATTTATAAACTAGAATCGTATGAGCTATTTAAAAATATGCTTTCTAGACTAAATGAAGATGTAGTAGAGCTCCTGATGAAACTGGATATTCCAGAACAACAAGAGGTTGAAAGCACCAATAAAGAGGATAAGCAAAGTAATTACAGCGGGTCAAGTTCAGGACAATCCAGTTCATCACAACCGCCATTACCTGGAAGGCAAGGATACGATGAGGCAATCAAGAATTCCATGCGACGGGAAGAAAAACAACAGCCTATTGTTGTAGAACCAAAGCTGGGAAGAAATGAACTCGTTAAGATATCAAATGGTAAAGAAACCAAGGAGATGAAATATAAAAAAGCCAAAAGTATGATAGAAAGTGGTCTTTGGCGAATTGTCCAGTAATGAAAATGAATACTTTACCCAGCATATCCATAGTTGGTTCGGGAAAGGTAGCCACATCTCTAGGTCATTTTTTTATTTCAAGAGGAATTCAAATCCGGGGTCTTCACAGTAGAAACATCGAGACCGGTAAGGCATGTGCAAAAGCATTTAATTGCGACTTTATTGAAGATATTCAATTACTCCAGGCTGATATCATATTTGTAGCTATATCAGATGATCAAATTAATTCGGTAATCAAACAAATTAAAAACGAGCAAGCTACCGTATACACAGCAGGAAGTGTGAACCTTAATGAAATTGAACATCCAAATACTGGTGTTTTTTATCCTTTACAAACCTTTATCGGTTTAAAAAGTGATGCCCAATTCGATTTCCCTGTTTTGATTGAATCTAAAACCGAAGAGCTGTCATTACTGTTACAGGAGCTTTGTGAACATTCGGGGATTCAATTTGACCTATGCGATTCAAGAAAAAGAGCAGATTATCATCTTGTAGCCGTATTCCTCAACAATTTTATCAATCACTTAGGAAAGATCGCCAAAACAGAAAATGATGAACGCAATCTCAATTGGGACATACTTAAACCACTTTTAGACAAGACAGTATTTAATGTATTAAATAACAGTGATTTAGATAATCAAACAGGACCCGCAATTAGAGAAGATTATGAGGTAATCAATAAACATCATCAAATGCTAAATGAGCAACATCTTTCTGTGTACGAGGCCATTACCCAGAGTATCATCAAAACCGAAAAAGAGAAATGAATTATAAAACTAAATTGAATCACATAGATACTTTTATTTTTGACGTTGACGGTGTACTCACGGATGGCAAAGTTTACTTTTTTGAAAAGGAAATTATGCGCGCCTTAAATTCTAAAGATGGATATGCCATGCAATATGCTTCCAAGATGGGTTACCATATTTTCATTATTACAGGAGGATACAGCGAAGATTTAAAAAGAAGGTTGTTGGAATTGGGTATAAAGGAAGTTCATTTAAGGTCTAGTAATAAGCTAAAGGTATATCAGGAATTAAAAGAAAAATACAGTCTAAAGGATGAACAAGTGCTTTATATGGGAGATGATATTCCCGATATTCCCGTTTTGAAACAGGTAGGTGTTTCAACTTGTCCTCAAGATGCCGCTATTGATGTGAAGTCGATTGTTGATTACCACTCTCCATTGAATGGAGGAAAAGCTTGTGTAAGAGATGTTATAGAGCAAACCCTTAGGGTTCAGAATAATTGGTTAAAAGATGCGGCTTATCATTGGTAGTAAAAATAGATATGAGCTATTATTCTCACCCACATTTTATTATTTTTGAACGAATTTAATTTGAGTTATGAATACACAAGAATATATTGATATAGAAGATAAGTATGGTGCACATAATTATCATCCCCTACCCGTAGTTTTATCCAAAGGAGATGGTGTTTACGTATGGGACGTTGAAGGAAAAAAATACTTTGATTTCTTGTCAGCGTATTCTGCAGTGAATCAGGGACACTGTCATCCAAAAATAATTAAAGCGCTTACAGACCAGTCTGAAACATTGACATTGACTTCAAGAGCATTTTATAACGATGTTTTGGGAGAATATGAAAAATACGTAACAGGAACATTTGGCTTTGATAAAGTGCTTCCAATGAACACGGGTGCTGAAGCTGTAGAAACTGCTTTAAAGATTTGTCGTAAATGGGCATACGAAGTAAAAGGAATACCTGAAAATCAAGCAACCATTATTGTGTGTGATGGTAATTTTCATGGCCGAACTACTACAATTGTCTCCTTTTCGAACGATCCTGATGCAACCAAAAATTTTGGGCCTTACACTCCTGGATTTGTCAAAATTCCATACAATGATACCAAGGCATTAGAAGAAGCATTAAAGCTTCCTAATGTTGCCGGCTTTTTGGTTGAGCCCATTCAAGGAGAAGCGGGTGTTTATACTCCTGATGATGACTTCATGAGAGATGCAAGATCGTTATGCTCCTCTCAAAATGTACTTTTTATCGCAGATGAAGTTCAAACGGGAATTGCACGAACTGGAAGCTTATTGGCCGTATGTGGTAATTGTAGCTGTGAACATTCGTGTGAAAGACAAAAGGAAACATATGCGAAACCAGATATTCTAATATTAGGTAAAGCACTCTCTGGAGGTGTTTATCCTGTATCGGCTGTATTGGCGAATAATGACATTATGAACGTCATTAAACCTGGACAGCATGGCTCCACATTTGGGGGAAATCCTGTAGCCGCAAAAGTCGCTATTGCCGCACTAGAAGTAATTAAAGATGAAAATCTTATTCAAAATGCACGAAAGCTAGGTAAGCTATTCAGGGATGGAATGCAAAAAATAATTGACAAAAATGATCTTGTATTAAAAGTGAGAGGAAAAGGATTACTCAATGCCATTGTCATTAACGATACTCCAGATAGTTCTACTGCCTGGGACCTTTGTGTTGCGATGAAAGAAAATGGCCTGCTTGCCAAACCGACTCACGGAAACATCATTCGTTTTGCTCCTCCACTAGTGATGACTGAACAAGAGCTTCATGAATGCCTAGGGATTATAGAAAAGACCATCACAGAATTTAAAAATTAGAAAAATGCAAAAGATAAAATTTGGAACGGATGGCTGGAGAGCCATAATTGCCAAAGAATTTACCGTTGAAAATGTTGCTAGAGTGAGCGAAGCTACAGGTAAATGGTTGCTCAAAAATTATGATAATCCTACCGTCTTTGTTGGACACGATTGCCGTTTTGCGGGAGCACTTTTCATGGAGACCAGCGTAAAGGTATTTTTAAACCTAGGACTGAACGTCAGAATGTCCGAAGGCTTTGTTTCAACACCAATGGTTTCCTTAGCTGCTAATCGTTTTAAATGTCAGGTTGGTGTTGTACTTACGGCAAGCCACAATCCTCCTACTTACAATGGTTATAAACTCAAAGCCGATTTTGGTGGTCCACTGGCACCCGCTTATGTGCAAGAAGTTGAAGACCTCATAGCCGATACCTGTGAAATCAATCTCGAAGACATCAATTTGGATGATTTTAAAGCCAAGGGCAAGCTTCAGGTAGACGATATTGAAACCATGTATGTAGACCATGTAAAAGCGAATTTTGACCTACAAGCCATACAGAATTCTAATATGAATTTAATTTATGACGCCATGTATGGAGCAGGTCAAAGGGTACTTCCGAGAATATTACCCAATGTGAATTTGATGCATTGTGAGCACAATCCATCCTTTTACGGACAAGCTCCTGAGCCAATAGGTAAAAACTTAAAAGAACTTGAAGCTCACATTAAACAAAATCCAGGAATTGATTGTGCCCTTGCCACAGATGGGGATGCAGATCGTATTGGAATGTATAATGGAAAAGGAGAATTCATTGATTCTCATCATTTGATTCTATTACTGATTCATTATTTGGTGAAATACAAAGGCCAAACAGGTAAAGTAGCTATTGCTTTTAGTGTCACCCCTCGTGTTTATAAAATGTGTGAACATTATGGCCTTGAGGTATTCACCACAAAAATTGGATTCAAGGAAATAGCTTCCATTATGGTAAAGGATGATATCGTTGTTGGTGGTGAGGAGTCTGGAGGGATTGCCGTAAAAGGTCATATTCCAGAACGAGATGGAATTTGGATGGGATTGATTATTTGGGAATTCATGGCCAAATCAGGAAAAACTTTGGATGATCTTATAGAAGAGGTTTATGAACTGGTTGGTCCATTTAAGTTTGAAAGAAGTGACCTTCATATTACTGAAGAGCTCAAACAACAAATTATTACCAATTGTAAAAACAATCATTATAAATCTTTTGGCGAATACCAAATCAGAAATGTGGAAACCATTGATGGATTTAAATATTTTATTGATGACGAAAGATGGGTCATGATACGCCCTTCAGGAACAGAGCCTGTACTCAGGGTATATGCCGAAGCACCGACTATAGAAGAAGTTCGAAACATCTTAAAAACGACAGAAGAAACGATTTGCACGTAAATGCCTTCGACAGAAAAAGACAAGATTCATAAATCAAACAAGAAATTCTCTTTTCTGAAAAGACGTAAATTTTGGATTCGTTTTTTTGGCTTTGCCATATTTGTTCCCATTCTCCTTTTCAGTATTTTACTCTTGATTGTATACATCAACCAAGACGAAATCATTCAGGCAGAGATTGATGCCCTGAACAAAGGTCATAAGGGAAATATTACAATTGGCGACACCCATCTCGAACCGTTTGAAAATTTCCCATATATATCCATTAGGGTTGATGAGGTACGCATATTGGAATCCAAGTCACCCAATGCTGAAGAAATTTTAAGCGTCGCTGATATCAACCTTAGCTTTAATCTTTGGGACATCGTATGGGGAGATTATGACATTCAAGGACTTCTTGTCGAAGAGGGAGATTTCAATATCATTCTGCATAAAGATGGAACAACCAATATACAAAATGCCTTAGCCACCGCAGATGATGGTGAAATTCAAGAACCAATGGATATCCACCTCAAAGAAATTATTCTTAAGAACTTAGACATTCACAAATTAGATGAAACCACAAATGTTGATGTAGAAACTTTCATTCATTCAGCAAAAGGAGGATTTAAAACGGATAAGGAATTAATCCACGCACATGTAGATACAGACTTTGACCTGAATCTGTTCGACAATGGAGACACCACCTATATCAATGACAAACATTTTGAAGTACACACAGACCTAAGTTTTAATGAAAATTCAGGACTCCTAAGCATTCAACCATCAGGCATACGTATGGAGCACGGAGATTTCACTATTCAGGGAACAATTGATATGGAGAAAGATGTTTTTGTTGATCTTGATATCAATGGAACAAAACCCAATTTTGATATGCTCATCGCTTTCGCTCCCTCGGATTTAATTCCCGTACTTGAGAGATATAAAAATGCAGGAAATATTTATTTTAATACAAGTATAAAAGGTCCTACACTTCACGGTGTGATGCCCTTAATAAATGCTGAATTTGGAGCAAGTGAGGCATTTTTAGAGAATACAGGAGAAAGAAAAA
Source organism: Flavobacteriales bacterium (assembly GCA_003331365.1). Lineage (GTDB taxonomy): Bacteria > Bacteroidota > Bacteroidia > Flavobacteriales_D > Crocinitomicaceae > UBA952. The sequence goes on from QOQC01000033.1 coordinate 15,378, forward strand.
GAATCGAAGACTTGGGCTTTGAAGGGTATTTCACAAATGGTGAAGACCGCAATTTAAAGACCATGGAATTCTCACTCAAAGGAATGACGGCCAAACTTGAAAATGGAAATTTACTGGGGTCAGTCGTAGTAAAAAACTTTGAGGAACCCGATGTTGATATGCAGCTAAATGCTGACTTTGATCTTGAATTTCTCACTCGTTTTTTAAATCTAGAAGGGCTCAAGGCAGGAGGGAATGCAGAATTAGAAATGAGATTTCATGACATCATTGACCTCGATCGTCCTGAGCTTGCCATTAATGAATTGAATCAGGCCTATTTCACTGAGCTAAAAGTTGAAGGATTAACTCTTGAATCAACGGATCTACCTGCTCCATTAAAGAAGCTAGATATGCACCTGATCATGAATGGGAAGAAAGCCGATTTGGATTTGTTTGAGGCCGAGTTTGGAAAATCCGACCTTTCCATGAAAGGATATCTGTCTAATCTTCCAGCCATTGTGCATCATACCGATATCCCTGTCGAAGCTCATCTTGATATCGCCTCCAAGAATCTTGACATCTCCGAAATTACTGGGTTTTCGGAAAAAGACAGCTCTGGAATGGATGAACAAATTGAAGATTTAAGGCTTGGGCTTTCATTTAATTCAAGTGCACGCGCTTTCACCGAGTCCAAAAACCTGCCCGAAGGTGAGTTTTTTATTGATCGACTTCATGCAAATCTCAAACACTATCCGCACGAGCTACATGACTTTCATGTAGACATCCTCGTTGGTGAAAATGATTTGAAAATCAAGGACTTCAAAGGAGAAATTGACGATTCTGATTTCCATTTGAATGGGATGGCTCATAATTATGGGTTTTGGTTCAAGGATACATTAAATGGTGATGTGGATCTGGATTTAACCTTGAACTCGGAGCTCTTAAGATTGGAGGATGTCTTTTCGTATAAAGGTGAAAATTATGTCCCGCAAGATTATCGACATGAGGAATTTGACAACCTCATACTCCATATGAACTCAAGTATGCACTACAAAGAATCAGCGCTTCACTCAATCGACATTAATCTAGACCGTGTCACTGCAAAAATGAAACTGCATCCAATGCGATTTGAAGATTTTAAGGGACGCTTTCATTATGAGGATGAGCACTTGATGGTTGAGGACTTCCATGGTAAAATAGGTAGAACTGTATTCGACCTTGATTTAAATTATTATCTAGGAAAGGATTCCAAAATCAGAAAGCGAGATAATCACCTTGGATTAAAAGCCAATTATATTGATTTTGACCAGCTTTTTGATTTCAATGTTCCTGCTCCCAAATCAAGCAACGTAACAGTAGCAAAAGCACCAAAATCATCACAAGATGTGGCTGAGCACGCCGAAGCTTTCAATCTCTATGAGCTTCCATTTACAGATATGACTTTCGATATCGAAGTCGGTCATTTTATCTATCACCGTATTGATTTACAAAACATCAAAGCCAAGCTGCGTAGTCAGGAAAACCACTATCTACATGTAGATGCCTTTGAAATGAATGCCGCCGGGGGAAGTGTAAATATGTCGGGATACTTTAATGGCAGCGACCCCAAACACATCTATTTGAGTCCAGAGCTTTCACTTAAAAATGTAGCGCTCGATCAATTGCTCTTTAAGTTTGAAAACTTTGGTCAGGATGCACTTGTTTCCGAAAACCTTCACGGCAAACTGACTGCGGATATCAATGGGAAAATTAGAATGTATCCGGATATGGTTCCAGATATAGACCAATCTGAAATCCATATGGATGTTCAAGTGCTCGAAGGACGGCTTGAAAATTACAAATATATGATGATGCTCTCTGATTACATGGGAGATAAGGATCTGACCTCAGTTCGATTTGATACACTCCAAAATCATATGGACATCAAAAATGGGACATTAACCATTCCTAATATGATCATTGAATCAACCCTAGGTCATTTTGAATTGTCCGGTACTCAAGATATGAATTTCAATATGGAATACTACATCAGAATCCCTTGGTCAATCATCAAGCAAGGCGCGAGGTACAAGATGTTTGGAGACAAAAAAACAAAAGATGGTGAAACGGGAGATGATGAAATTATTGAGGTAGATCCCGATAAAAAAACACGTTATTTAAATCTCAAAATCGAGGGCAACATAGACGATTATAAAATCACGATGGGTAAAGCCAAAAAGCGAAAGGGATAAAGAGTTTATTCTCTTATGAAAAATCAACAAAGGACTTGTAAATAAAACAATAAAGTTGTAACTTAAGTAAAACTCTCCATCCTATGAAATCTATTTGCGCACTTTCCATATTTTACTTTTTTTCGGTTTTCAATTTAAATTCACAAATAAATTCAATCCTTCTAGAACATAACAATGTTTCGGCTACAATTTCGGATTTGGGGACATATTTTAGGGATATAGAATCAGGCGAAATGGGATATGAGGTCCCTAAAGAATCAGGACTTCATACTATTTACTCAACCCAATTTTGGTTCGCAGGAAAAGATCAATTAGATAGTCTGCATTTCGTTCAAGGAGGTTGGGATGACAACCGAGATATCTTTAATGGCCCAATTTCTGGTGCAGGAACATACACATCTCCTGAATACCAAACCGCATGGAGTAATTCAATGTGGAGTATTTGTCAATCAGATATCGACGAATTCAAATTGTGGTGGGAATGTCAAGCTGGAATTATCACAGCTGGATGTGATTTAGTTAATTCTCCTTCAATTGAAGTTCTTGAAAAAATCTACAATTGGCCCGCACATGGAGATATTACTTTAGGACAGTCCTACCATTTAGCTCCTTTTTACGATTACGATTCTGATGGTAATTACAACCCTAATCAGGGAGATTATCCTATTATAAAAGGTTGCTGCGCCACCTATTTAATTCAAAACGATGTTGCTGAAACTCATTCCTACACGGCCTCTGATTCCATAGGGATTGAATTACACATCATGTTTTATCAATATCAAACCTGGGATTATTTAAATGATGTTACGTTCATTGACATTAAAGCTATCAATCGTGGTGGAATCAATTACCCTGAATTCACTCAAGGCATATTTATTGACGCTGATATTGGTGGGCCCTTTGATGACGCCTTTGGTTGTGATTCAGCAAATAATGTGATGTTTTTTTATAACGCAGATAATGACGATGAAGGATTTGCCGGGCAGGGTTATGGCATTGACCCTCCAGCACTGGGTGTCGTTAGTTTAAAAGAAGAAATATCCTCTTGCGTTCCATTTACAGGAGGAGGTACCGGTGACTTGCTTTCTCAAAGTTGGAATAATATGAATGGTTTATGGGGTAATGGTAATCCATGGATAGACCCTCTAGGTAATGAAACGGAATTTGCTTTTTCGGGTAATCCAAATATCTCCCAAGAATGGAGCGAAATCACAAGTGGAACTGCTGGAGCAGATCGAAGAGGGATATCATCTACTAAAATTAATAATTTTAATAGTGGAGATACAATAATGCAGTCCTACGCAATATTATATGCAAGGGAAGGGAACCACTTAGAAAATGTTCAGTCAATTATTGAATTAGCCTCTGAAGTGAAAACATTTTTTGAAGACCAATCAAATCTTCCGTGTGTAAATGGAACTTGGAATGTCCCAGAACTTGATAATTCACAAATAGAAATTAACCCGAATCCTTCATCCGGTATAATTCATGTAAGGAGTAATCTTGAGAAAATCAGTTCAATTGTTATTTATGATACACAAGGAAAAATTGTTAAGGAATTTGAACCATCAAATCTTCAGGACATTGAGATTGATTTAGGTAAAGAGAATAAAGGTATGTATCTGATATATTTAGAAAGTGACAAAGGAAATTCAATCCAAAAAATAATAATTAAATAGAATGTGCCTAATAATAACTACACGGTATTAAAACTGGCATTTAATCAAATCGTTAAATACAATTAAATGAACCCCTTCCACCTCGCCATACCAGTAAAGAACCTCGTTGTCATGAGGAAGTTCTACAAAGAAGTACTGAATTGTACCGAAGGAAGAAGCTCAGAACATTGGGTGGATTTTGATCTCTTTGGTCACCAGCTTGTCATTCATCAAAAATCAGATTTTGTG
>QOQC01000034.1 GCA_003331365.1 Flavobacteriales bacterium
GGTGCGGTAGGGTAGAGACCTAGCGAACTCATGACATACCAGGCGCTCATTTGTCCACAGTCCTCATTTCCAGATAAACCATCCGGTTTTATGGTGTACAATTCATTCAATATTCTGTCCACGTAATATTGTGTCTTTTCAGATGCATTCGTGTAATTGTACAAATAAGCCATATGATGCGAAGGTTCATTCCCGTGCGCGTATTGACCAATGAGTCCGGTAATATCAACCTGATGTCGTCCAATCAAATCAGAATCTGCTGTGAATAAACGGTCTAACCAGTTCTCTAATGAATCTCGTCCACCCATGAGATTGGCAAGTACCGGGATGTTGTGCGGTGCATACAGAGAGTACTGCCAACTATTGGCTTCGGTATAATTAAAATTGACCTCAACTGGGTTGAAAGGACCAAACCATTGCGCCCCGCGCCGTGCTCTCATAAATTTGCTTGAGGGATCATAAAGATTCACGAAATTAAGGCTACGTTTTGTATATTCTTGGTAAAGGTCATTACGTCCCATTTTTTGAGCCATTTGGGCAATACAATAATCATCATAGGCATATTCAAGTGTTTTCGATACGGATTCTGCCTCCTGGTCTGAGCTGATGAATCCTTGCAGAGCGTATTCTTTTTTGGCCCATTCATCCAGCTTACTCGTATGAACCATTGCATTGAGTGCCTTTGTTGTGTCAAAATTATTATATCCCTTCATGTAGGCATCGGCAATTGCAGAAACACTATGATAGCCTATCATGCATTCTGTTTCGCAGGAGGCAAGCTCCCATACAGGAAGGTCATTTCTTTGGTCGTACATGCGCAACATGGTACGAATGAATTCTTCTGTTCTCTCAGGTTGTATTAAAGTGAATAGTGGATGAAGTGTTCTGTAAGTATCCCATAACGAGAATACGGTGTAATGTCGTTCGTCTTCTTCCAGTTGATGAATCTTCTGGTCTTGTCCTCGGTATCTTCCGTCTACATCACTTGCCAGGTTTGGAGCGATAAAACAATGATATAAGGCCGTATAAAATATCGATGCTTTGTTAGGGTCTTCCTCACTTATTTGAATTCGAGACAATTCGTTATTCCATTTTACCGAGGTTTGCGCCTTTGTTTTTGAGAAGTTAAAACCATCTAATTCCGCTTTTCTGTTTTTTAGTGCTCCTGCTTCATCAACGTGAGAAATACCGATGGCAATATTGAGACTTTTTGTCTTTTTTGGAAATTGGATGAGTAGCTTGTGCCCATATTTGTTTTTGACTCGAATTACCTCAACGGGTTTTACAGAAAATTCAAGATCAAAATAAAAGTGCTGTTCTTCTGCCCAACTTTTCGAAATTCTTTGTCCCGAAATGTGCTTGTCGTCATTTAGAATATACTCTGCAAAAATGAGGTCGTCTCGATGGTCAAAATCGAAAAGAATAAACTTATTGTCTTTTTCTCTGGTAAATGTATATTGATGTATTCCCGCTCGCTCGGATACGGTCATTTGAGCCAAAATACCGTCATCTTCCAAAAATACTTCGTAGTATCCAGGAGACGCTTTTTCAGAGCTGTGCGCGAAGGTCGAGCCAAAACCCTTCGGATCTTCATAGCCAGGAACCACTTTCGCTTTCTTTCCGCTCTGAGGCACAATGAGAAAATCGCAATAATCAGGTACACCTGTTCCGCTTAAGTGTGTATGACTGAATCCATAAATGATTGAGTCGGAATAATGATAGCCCGAACATCCATCCCATCCCTCATGCCTGGTATCTGGACTCAATTGAATCATTCCAAAAGGTGCAGTTGCGCCTGGGAACGTATGGCCATGCCCTCCAGTTCCTACAAATGGGTTGACATAGCTTAAAGGACTTTTTATAAGGTCACCACCTGTACTATTCATTACTTTTTGGGCTTTGTCACTGGCGGTTTGAACGCTCCTTATATTTTGTGTTTTTCCTTGCTGAAAAAAGAAAAGAATAATGAAAATTCCTATAAATGTTTTCATCGTTTGATCAATCGTTTATTTAGTTCAGAAAATGCCTTTCTTCTTTCAATAAAAAAAGAACCGAGGATATTGCCATGATATTTGAGTATCGGAGCACGGTCAGCATTTAATTTGGCTCTTTTCTTTAGGAGTATTCTGAAGTTTTTATAGAGTGCGAGATGAGCCAAAAACACTTTCCAGAAAAAAACAAGCTTGCCTTCAAAAAGAAATTTATATGCGGCAATACCATCAATGCACATACGCTTGAAAAGCATTGGAATCAATAAACCTTTATGGTTTTTAGCAATCATAAATAGGCTATTTCTAAAGTTGAGATATATTTTCTTTGGAGAGTTATAAGGTAGCGTCCCTCCACCAAGATGATAAACCACACTTTCTGGAATAACCTTGAATTGATAACCTTGATGCCCCAGTCTTATACATAAGTCAATTTCTTCCATGTGTGCAAAGAAATCTGCGTCGAAACCATCAGCCTTGTGAAATAATTCGGCCCTAATAAGCATTGCTGCACCTGAAGTCCATGTTATGAATTGAGCACTGTCATATTGTCCTTCATCTTTTTCCAATTCTGAGAATATTCTACCTCGACAAAAAGGGAAGTAATTTTTATCGATGAATCCTCCAGAGGCTCCTGCATGTTCAAATAAATCCTTTTGCTCAAGGCTTTTAATTTTAGGCTGACAGGCTGCAATTTTTTTATCCTCCATGGATTCTAGAAGAGGAGCAATCCAATTTTCACTAACCTCAATATCACTATTCAGTAGAAGATAATAATCATATTTTCCTTGGATTTTATTCAATGCCTCATTGTACCCGCCTGCAAATCCAAAGTTTTCAGTGAGCTCAATCAACTGAAGCCGTTGATCTTTCTTTATTAAGGAAACAGAATCATCAGTGCTGAAATTATCGGCTATAATAATATCGTAGCCCAAGGAATTTGAAATAATATTTTCAAGGTAAGATTCGAGATGGTGCCTCCCGTTATAATTTAAAATGACAACCGCTAAACTCACCTTTCCTAATATTGTCTGAAATAATCGTTTGAATTACCACCCCAGTGGTCGATATTGTTTTGATTGGGGTTATCGACGTTTCCATTCACCGTATTCCTCTTCGAGAGAATTTGAGGCCATCCATTGTTTTTAAGCTCCCCAACCATATCTGAATGTAATAGTCTGTATGCACGATTCACAAGATCTGGATTATAGAATACAAATCTTTTATTGCTAAAAACACCAATTTTGTTGTATGTCCATATTTCGTATGGATATTCGCTTGGAGAGGTTTCTCTCGCTACAATATTGTTTGGGGCTCCATATTGCAAATACACACGGCCACGATCTGTTTCGAATCCTTCTTGGAAATTATTTCCATATACTTTCTCAACAAAATCTACTTGTGCTTTATATTTTATCCATGATTCATAGCTTTCTACGGGAGAAGACTTAATCCAAAATGCCTGAATATGTTTTCTGCATTTCTCTATATTTTTTGTTTTGATTGAGGACACGATATTTTTGACTTCTGCTGGTTTTGAAATAGGTATAAGGCTTTCGAGATAATATAAAACACTATCAGTTGGAATTGATTCCTGAAAGGAGGGATTTAAAATGATGCTTTCAGAATTGAGAATTGTAGAAATATCATTGTCTCTTTCGAAAGGATATGAACTTCTTGCCATGATGTCAAAACTCTTGTTTACAACACAAATCTCGAGTAAATAGCTGCCTGACGGCAAAAGCTCAATGTTTAGTGCTTTGAATTTGGGTAAGAATGGTGTCGTTTTAAATCTGCTTATTGAAGTATACTCCTCTAATTCGACATAATTCTTGGAATTCATAATCCTATACATGATACCAAGAATAGAATCATTTTTTACTTGGGTATTATACAACTCACAATAAACTGGAAGGGTATTGGTGCGTGATGAGAAAAAATTAGAAAACATCGGAATGATGTGTAGTCCAGACCTTTGAAATACACTTTCATCATCGGATTTTACTACATATTCTGCAGGTAAGATGTCTGATACCGCAATTTGATCTTTGACTTCTTTGATTTCGAAGTTTTTTACACCACTTACCTCTTTATCCTCTTCAGAGTTAAGGTCTTTGATTCTTATTTTTAGCTCGTATTTCCCTGGGTCTAATTGATATCTTTTTATTTCATAAAAATCTTCAATTAAGCTATCCTTGATTTGATATAGAGGAGAGTTTAAAATATAGGCATCTGACTTGATGAGGTTATTCTTAGACAGGAAGTCAAAATAAATAGCCAATGACGCCTGTAGTGCAGTATCGCCAATTGTTTTTAGAGAAGCAGATTGTATAGCGAATTGTAATTCTATCTCGGCATAACTTCCTGTTTCGGGATGATAAAAATCCTTTACATCTATATAGGCTTTAAGATTGTCTTTTTGAGAAAAAGAAAGTAGGGGGAAAGCAATACATACAAGAAAAAAGAAAAGCTTATTCATGAAATAAAATTAAGCTATTTTTCTCAAATGAATTAAGAAGCATGAATATGCGTTCTGATTTTTTGAGACAATTGCCTGTTGTATGTTTCTAACAAATATTTAAAATAATTGTCGGTACTTTTCGAAATGCACTTTGTATAATGTTTGAGGCGATGTTCGATATGGTCTTGGAGAAATCCGAGAATTTCAAATCCATGATCCATATCTTTGGCGGAAGAGAGAATTACACTAAAGTGATTCTCTAACGATTCTTCTACAGCTTTTTTACCTTTATCACCATTGTCAATATGTAGATGGTAACGTTCTTTTATATTAAATGCTTCAAGTGTTGCAGTGTCTATGAATTTTTCATACCCCTTTGGAAATTCATATTCAACCTCGAACTCCATATCCTCAAGTTCAGATATTCTTGATTCCAAGAAACGATCAGGAAACTTAAATGCATCTTGCCAATTGATGTAGTCTTGCCAAAGTCCGAAGCGCCTAACATTATTACCCAAATCAATGACTTGAAACTGATCTTTATTTGGAAGCTTTCTCGATCCTCTTCCAATCATCTGATGATATAGAGTGAGAGAACGTGTTGCTCTATTGATAATAATTGTTTTAACTGAAGGCTCATCAAAACCTGTTGTCAAAATACCAACTGATGTCAATATGGCATCAGGGGTATCTTTAAACCATTTAAGGATCTCTTTCCGGTCTTTATCACTAAATGTCGAATCAAGATGTCGAATTGGGTGTTTCAGCTTTTTGAAAGACTCGTATACTCTTATCGAGGTTTCAATTCCAGCGTTGAAAATTAAAGTTTTTTTACCTAGAGATACTTCTTCATATGCAAAAATCAATTTTTCTTGCATGAAGTAGTTACTGTATAGTGTATCAGAGCTGGAAATGGTAAAATCTCCATTGGTTCCAATTTTTAACCCATGCAAGTTAACGTCATAACTAAAAGTGTCTGCGTTAGAAAGATATCCTTTTTCGATGAGCCCCGATATGGATTCCCCAACGAGTAATTTGTTGTAATTGTCTTTTAAAGGAAGAGCCTTATTGCTACTTAGGGGCGTTGCTGTTACACCTAGAATGTTACAGTTTTGATAGTATTGAAATATTTTTCTAAAGCTATTGTAATGTGCCTCGTCTACAATCACTAGACCAATATCCTTGATAAAATTATCATCGTCATTTAGCCTATTGTGTAGTGTTTCTACCATGGCGATGAAGCATTGGTATTCATGCTGATTCGGTAGTTCTTTAACCTCAGAATTGATGATTTTATTACTTACACCGATTGCCGAAAGCTGTTTTGAAGTTTGAACTGAAAGTTCAATTCGATGAGTTAAGATCAATACCTTCTTTTGATTTCTTTCGATATATTGCTTACCAATTTCAGAAAATATTACTGTTTTACCCCCACCTGTGGGTAGCTGGTACAATAAATTAAAGTCAACGCCATTTTCGGCAAGTTCATCTAAAATTGTACTAACGGTTTTCTCTTGAAAAGGGTAAAGTTTCTTGGCTTTGTATAAATCAACATCAATCATTCAACAATCAATTTGGCAAGTTGCAAAAATACAGTCTTTCTTTTAAAGAAATGCTATGATTTTAATTTATTTTGTCCACTCATACATAAGAATAGAAGCAGCGCTAGATACGTTCAATGATTCAGCACCACCATGTCCCTTAATCTTGACAGGTTGGTTGCAGAATTTTTCTAGCTCTCGAGAAATACCATGCCCCTCATTACCTAACATAATTGCATTTGAATTTTTTAATTTTTCTTTTTCCAATGGGGTACCATGAAGAAATGCCCCGGTAATGTTGAATTTTGATTCTTCTAGAAAAGGTATCAGTTCTTTATAAATGATAGTAATTCTGAGAAAACTTCCCATTGATGATTGTAACACTTTTGAATTGTATACGTCAACACAATTTTTGGAGCAAATAATTTGATGAATTCCGAACCAATCCGCGGTTCTAATAATTGTACCCATATTTCCCGGATCTTGAATATTATCTAAAATCAGAAAATTTAAATTTGGATTAAAATGATTGGGTGTTGACTTCTTAATTACTACGAATAATTTATTCGGAGACTTTTGGTTACTGATTCTTTCTAAGTCTTTATTGGTAAGAATTAGACATTTAAATTTAAGATCTGGTGGAATTAATCCTATTTGCTCTTTAAGACAGGCAATAATTTCAATTTTTTCGGGTATGTGCTTGATGCATTCCAATACGATTTTTTCTCCTTCAACGACGAAGCATTGTTCTTTATCCCGGTTCTTTTTCAATTGAAGACTTTTTAACCACTTTAACTTTTGTATAGAGATTTTTTGCACCTAGAATATTATTTTTGTGTTGTTCTAATGGTGAAGATAAATAAACTTTGGTTTTATATGATGTGCATTTCGATGTGCTTGGCATCATGCAACATTACCAAAAATGTCCCTGAGGGCTATTTTCTGATGAATTCAAACAAAATAACGGTAGACCAGAAAATTTCTTTCAAAGATGACCTTACGGATATTTTGAAATTGAAACCAAATCAAAGAATTCTTGGAATGAGTTTGAAGCTTCGTGCATACAATCTCATAGATTCTACAAAGCTAAGTGAAAAACGACTGAAAGCAAATGAAAAATTTAAGCAAAATCTTGTTCGTAAAAGGTTGCGATATGCAAAAATTAATAATCGTCGAATTGAAAAGGCCAAGAGAAAAGGAAAGGAGTTTTATACAGAAAAGATCATAAAGGATTCAATAAATGATGATCTCCTTTTTAGAGAGCGAGTAAAGTATAAATTTGGTGAAGACCCCAAGGTATTTGATTCCATTTCTTTTAATAAAACAAACGAACAGATTTATAATTACTTAAGAAAGAGAGGCTATTATAATCCAAAATTAAATAGCAGTGTCATTTTTGATAGTTTAAAAAGGAAAGTTGATATACTTTACGAGCTTAACTTGGGAAAGGTATTTACCATTGATTCTGTTGTTTATTCAGGAGATTTTTTAATGATAAGGAATCATGGAGCTTACATAAAAGAAATCATAGACCAAGGAGATCCTCATCCATTACTTGATTTACCATTTGATATTGATCTTTTGGATAAACATAGAGAGGATTTTGCAAAAGATATGCGAGATCATTCGTATTATAAATATTCTTCCTCAAGTATAGAATATCTCGCCGACACCTCATACAAAAGAATGGGGGTGATACTAAATATGAAATTTAATAAACAGCTCGAACCTTTTAATGAAAATAGTGATAGTCTGGTAGTTCGACCATACAGATATACAGAAATCAATAAAGTATTTTTTCATTTAAGCGATACTATTCATGTTGAGGGTAATTTTGAGGACTATTGCGAATGTCTCGATTTCGAAAACAAGGATTATCGTCAATATTTTTTAACAAAAGAATCATTAAGATTTGCAGAACGTAAATTATCAAGGAGTGAGCGTAAAAATGGACTTACAAGAAATAATATTGATTCTTCGAGAATTATTTATGTGAATTATAATGGTGAGAGGCCATGGATAAAGCCTGATATTTTGGAGCTCAATAATTATTTAGAGCAGAACGAATCATATAAAGATGAGTATGCGGCAAGGTCAATAAAAGGTTTATCTCAGCTTGGATTGTTTAGCTCAATAAAACCAATATTTAAAGAAGTGGATCATTCATTATCCAAAAATTATTTGATGGATGTGCATTATTTTTTAACTCCATCAAAGAAACAATCAATTGCATTTGATAATCGATTTACCACTTCGCTAGGATTATTAGGTGCAAATGCCTCAGTTAATTATGTGAATAAAAATATCTTTCGTGGAGCGGAAAAGCTAAGTATTTCATTAGGAGGAGGGTTTGAAACACAAACGCTTGTATTTAACGACAATGATGAAAATACCAAATTCCCGTTTAATACGATTGAATTTGGGCCAAGTATAAAATTAGAACTGATTGGTCTGGCTCCATTTCCACCTGCTTCATTATCTAAAAGGCATAGAGCAAGAACATTAATTTCTACAGGATATAATTTTGAAATAAGAGATATATTTGATAGACAAGTTTTTCAGTTAAATTATTTGTGGAAGTTTTTTGTTCAGAAAACTCAAATTTTTCAGTTAGGACTTCCAGGAGCATCCGTTATTAAACTTGTGAATATTAATAAAAGTTCGAGTTTTCAAAATCAACTTGACCTATTAAATGACGTATTTTTGAATAATGCATACAGCAATCAGTTTATTTGGCAGGATGCAAAGGCGACCTTCGAGTATAGCAACGCGAATAGAAAATACAGACCAGGTAGAAAATCTTTTTTAGGTGCAACAATTTCATATAATGCTTCTTTTGATGCTGCAGGAAATTTATTGTATGGTCTTCGCAATACTCAAGATACTTTAAATGGGCAATATCAATTTTTAAATCTGACCTATGCTCAGTTTGTTCGTCTCGATAATCGCTATGTGTTGGCTAAAAAAATAAATTCATCTTCAACAATTCATTTTAAAGCTGAAGCAGGGGCAGGTATCCCCTATGGAAACACAAATACTTCTCTACCTTATGATTACAGCTTTTATGCTGGTGGTTCAAATGACAACAGGGGTTGGAGGGCTCGTTCTTTAGGTCCGGGAGCATACAAGTATCACTTAGATACCAATAGGACTTTAACGCAAATAGGGGATGTTAGGATTGGAACCTCAATTGAATATCGATTTTCATTAGGGTCAATTCTTAAAGGAGCATTTTTTACTGATATTGGAAATATTTGGACAGTAAACGAGGATTCGCGTGAAGCTCAATTTAAAATCCAGAATGTATTTAAAGAGATGGCGATTGCTTCGGGAATAGGTTTGCGTATTGATTTGGAATATTTCATTGTAAGGTTGGATTTAGGTTTTCCAATTTATAATCCTGCCTACAGTAAAGGGGCAAGGTGGACATTCCAAGATTTTGGAAATCGCGAAACTTACATACAGGAAGGTATTGATCGTTTTATTTTACCTGGAGATACTCCAGAAAGCGCAAGAGATAGAGCGCTGTATTATCTTCCTAGACCATTTTGGCCGACCTTGCATTTCGGTATCGGCTATCCATTTTAATTATTATGAGAAATATACTTTTTATTTTATTGATTATTATTCTGCATTCTTGTATGAAAGGCGAGGCTGTTGATTTGGTCATTTTTAATGCAAAAATCTATAGCCTTGATGAAGGAAATCATACATATCAAGCAATGGCCATAAAAGATGGTAAAATAGTTGAGTTGGGACCAGATCGTCAAATATTGAATAAATATCGATATACTAAATCAGTGGATGCAGAGGGTAAAGAGATTTATCCAGGATTTATTGACGCTCACGGACATCTGTTTTCGTATGCTGAGTTGAAACTTGGTGCAAATCTTCTAGGGTGCAGTTCCGAACAAGAGATGATTGAAAGAGTATTTGATTATCAAAATAAAACAAAAAGAAAGATCATCATAGGTTCCGGGTGGGATCAGTCGCTATGGGAAAATTCTTCAATGCCTGACAATAGACGACTGAATGAGGAATTTCCAAATACGCCTGTTTGTTTATATAGAATTGATGGACATTCGGCTCTTGTGAATAGAGCATTTATTGATTTATTAGGTGATTTTGATCTAGACATTAAAGGAGGAGAAGTTTCAATTGACAATGGTAAGCTTACTGGAATGTTCATAGATGCTGCACTTTCAGTTTTAGAGCCTTATATTCCGGCATATTCTTCCTCGGAAATCAAAAAACAGTTAAAACTAATTCAAAAGGAGCTATTGGGCTATGGTATAACAGGAGTTCATGAGGCAGGTATTGAATTTGAGGAGCTTAAATTGCTTTCTGAAATGGTTTCAGATAATGAGCTAAGTATTTATGTTTATGCTATGCTGAATCCGAGCAAAGAGAATCGAGAATTTGCACTGGAAAAGGGAATCTTTAACTTGAAAAACCTGAGTGTTAGGAGCTTTAAAGCATATGTTGACGGGGCTCTTGGCTCAAGCGGGGCTTTACTAAAGCAAGATTATTTGGATAAAAAGGACTATAAAGGACTGTGTCTAATGGATCCTGATGAGTTGAACGAGCTTGCTGAATTTTGCTTAGATATAGGATACCAGCTTAACTCACATGGCATTGGTGATTCTGCCATTTCCATAATTCTAGATATGTGCTCAAATATTTATAAAAAAAATCCTGATCATCGATTTCGAATTGAACATGCACAGATTATTGATATGGAAGATCTTCATAAATTTTCTGATTATGCCGTATTCCCCTCTGTACAGCCGACTCATGCAACTACAGATCAAAGGTGGGTGCAGGCTAAAATTGGTAAGGAAAGAATGTCTGGTGCCTATGCATTTAAATCATTGAAAAATCAGGTTGGAATGATCGCTCTTGGTACTGATTTTCCCGTTGAATATACGAACCCTTTTTATACCATACATGCAGCTGTGCATAGAATGAATAATAAGGATTATCCAGATGGTGGATTTTTGAAGAATGAATCCTTAAGTATGGAAGAAACAATTAAGGGAATGACTTTTTGGAATGCTTTTGCATCATTTGATGAGGGCAGGTTTGGAACCATAGAAAAAGGGAAGAGAGCTACTTTTGTAATCCTGGATAAACCTTTAAATCGACAAGCAAAATTCATCGAAAATTTCTCCTGGAAAACATATATTGACGGTCGATTACTACATTCATTAGAATGATATTCTTTACTTTTGTGTTCATATGAAAATTGAACAAATTTACACCAAATGTCTTGCACAAGGTGCCTATTATATAGAATCTCAAGGTGAGGTTGCTGTTATTGATCCATTAAGAGAATCTTTCCCATATTTAGATAGAGCAAAGGCCGATGGAGCGAGGGTAAAATATATTTTTGAAACGCATTTTCATGCTGATTTTGTGAGTGGTCATCTTGATTTGGCAAAAAGTACAGATGCACAAATTGTTTTTGGCCCTGAAGCAAATCCGACATTCGATTTCATTTCAGCTAAGGATGGTGAGGTATTTCAAATTGGGGACCTTACGATTACAGTTCTCCATACACCTGGACATACTATGGAATCATCATGTTATTTGCTGAAGGATTCGAAAGGAAAGCAAATAGCTTTATTTACTGGAGACACTTTATTTATTGGTGATGTAGGAAGGCCTGATTTGGCTCAAAAATCTGCCGATATGACAAAGGAAGACTTGGCAGGAATGTTATATGAATCCATAAGAACAAAGATATTGCCCCTGAATGACGATTTGATTGTATATCCAGCTCATGGTGCTGGCAGTGCTTGTGGTAAGAATATGTCAAAAGAAACCTTTAGTACATTAGGAGAGCAGAAGAAGACCAATTATGCACTGAATCTAGACTTAAGTAAAAGTGATTTTGTGAATGAACTAATTCACGGCTTGATGCCTCCACCTGGATATTTTGGAATGAATGTAAGCCTCAATAAATCAGGATATGAAAATATTAATGAAGTTATAAATAGAGGTTTGAGTCCTTTAAATATTGAAAAATTTAAGGAAATATCGACTGCGGATGATATACTAATCTTGGATACGAGAAAGGCCGGAGAATTTTCGAAGGGACATATTCCTAAGAGTTTGTTCGTTGGACTAGAAGGGCAGTTTGCTCCTTGGGTAGGTGCTGTAATTCCCAATATAAATCAAAAACTGATACTCGTAACACCTAAGGGAAAGGAGGAAGAGACAGTTCGAAGGTTGGCGAGAGTTGGTTATGATCAAGTTATTGGGTATTTAGATGGAGGTTTTGAATATTGGTCTTCCCAAAATGAAAAATTCGATTGTATTGAACGAATTACTGTTGATGAGCTGTTGCAAATGGAAATTTCTTCTTCAACCATAGTTGATGTGAGAAAGCCTGGTGAATATGAAGCCTCTCATATCAATGATGCAATTCTTCTTCCCCTTGACTTTATACAAGAAAACATAAAGGACTATCCAAGTGAACCATTTATATTGCATTGTGCAGGTGGGTATCGAAGCATGATTGCTGCGTCTATTTTGAAAAGACACAATATGCATAAAATAAAAGATGTCATTGGCGGATTTAATGCAATTCCATCGAACTCAGAAATTACATCAACGTTCGTATGTCCAAGTGGTAATTAATTAAGCCCGTAAAGCCTTTTCAGAAACCATTCAGATATGAGAAGAGATGCAGTGATTAATAGATACCACCAGATATCAATTAAATTTTGCGTTGTTTTTTCTTCGTAAGAAACTGTTTTAATATCCTTTCTATTTGATAAATCTTCATAAAAAGATTGAAGCTTGTTTAAATTGTAAAATTTACCATTAGACTGCTTTGAAAGCTGTTTGAGAACACTATGATTTGCAACAGATTCGCTTTTTTCATTATCTAGGTCTTCAATAAAAAAAATCCCTTTTTGGGTATAATTTTTATTCCCAAATTTTGTTTGTGCAAGCCATGTATATTTACCAGGATTCATCTTTCCTAGTTTCGCTTGATAACCATTTCCATTAACAGCAAATTGAGACTCGTATTTTTTTTCCTTTTCATCTGTTATTTCAAAAATGATTTCAGGGCTGGTAATGGGCTCTAATGCGTCATTGTAAAAGTTTGCATTGATCACCAAATCTTCATCTTTATTGAGTTTTTTTGGAATGATTACGTTCAGCCCGCTTCCTCTTTTTCGTAGGGTTAAAAACTGAACAGATTTGGCAAATATAAGATTGAAGACGTCATGGCTTTTACGTCGCTGAAATTCATTGAATTTCCATCTCCATAGTCCTTCACCCATTATAGCGCCATAGGTCATACCCTGAATACTTGAAAAGAAAAATAAGGGCGTTTTTTTTGTGACGGGTCCAATTCTTTGTTGCATAAATATGGATGAAGAGTTTGGTACGGAAAATTCTCCGTACTTTCCACTTAAAGGAGGGTAATAGTTTAATGATTCTATGAGCTCTTCATTGGTCTCAAATATTGAAAACCCTTTATTGATAGCCCCTTGAAATTCGTCAATTTGGTTTGAGGATTCATTGGAGAATTGAATTCCTAGCTTAGAATAAATGCCTTTATGTGTCTTTGAGCCCAATACATACAAAACGGGGATATTTTTATTTTTAAACAACTTAAATAGTTCTGTACTAAATTGCTTTGAAGGATTATGACATATAAGAAGATTTATATTATTGACTTTTTTGTCCCAAGCTTCGAATGTTTTGTATTCCACTTCAATATTATCGTCCTCTGATAAGACAGATTGAAGAGCAGCTAAATCAGGGTGTGGTGCATCAGAGAGAATTAAAACTTTGTTTCTTGAATCGAGAATTTCAACATAAAAATTTCTGTGGTTGTTTTGTAATGACACCTCATTCTGAACTTCTTCTAGATGAACAGTGTAGGTTTGGAAACCAATTTTTTCAGCAGGTAAATTGAATATAAGCTTTTTAAAATCCTGATCAGAATTCGAGTATTTGACTTTCTTCGTTGCTATGATTTTCTTGTCGAGTTCAATACGAACAGTTATTTCTTCATCATTCAATTTGTAGGATGCAACATCTATCTCTACAGGGAATTTGTTCTTGTAAAATGCAATGTTGTTGTTAAAGATATTTCGAATTAAATGATCTCTTTTTTGGATTGAGTCACCAACTGCAAATGAAAAAATAGGTGAGAACTTAATTCTTTCAGCATTGTATATTGGGTTTGCTCCCATATTAAAATTCCCATCAGAAATAAAGGCAATCCCTCCAATGTTTCGATTGTAATACTCTGTATTAATGTATTCAAATGCCTTTTCTAAATTGGAATTTGACTCATTAAAGCCAATTTTAACATCTGTTTTTACATCAGTCCCAATAGTGATTTCCTTAATAAGTAGTTGATTGCCAAAATCTTTTTTTAATTTGCTTCGGAATGCGTTCAGTTCCTTTAGAACGCTCGTACTGTCCTTATAATTGAGCATTGATTTTGAATTGTCTGTAACCACAAAGAATATGGGCTTTTCAAGCCTTTCATTACTTGTGTTAAAAAGAACTCCCAATAGCAGAAAGCCAAGCAGAAATAATGATAAAAACCTAGAAATCAACATGGCAGATTTGATTCCACTGGGTAACTCATCAAATCCCTTTTTATTGAAGTAGGAAAGATAAGTCAAGCTCAAGGAAATAAAGACTACCAGAAAGAGCCACCAAGCCGAATAATCGAGATTTAAATTCATTGGTCTAAAATTAGACACAAATTTGAAACTATATTGAAATAATTATACAAAATAGGATATTGACGCATGCATCAATTCAGATTCAATTTCCTATCTTCGTAATCCAAAAAAACAACAAATATGTCAAAAGTAGTTTATATAGTTTCCGCAGTTAGAACTCCAATGGGTTCATTCATGGGAGGCTTATCAAAAGTTTCAGCGAGTCAATTAGGCTCAGTTGCTATTAAAGGAGCCTTGTCTAAAGGAAATGTTTCCGCATCACTCGTTGATGAAGTTTTTATGGGTAATGTATTACAGGCTGGTGTGGGTCAGGCTCCTGCGAGACAAGCTGCTTTAGGCGCAGGAATAAGTAACGATGTTCCGTGTACGACTGTAAATAAAGTTTGTGCTTCAGGAATGAAATCTGTTTCACTGGCTGCTCAATCCATTATTGCAGGTGATAACGATATCGTTGTTGCTGGAGGAATGGAAAATATGTCTATGACCCCTCATTACATGATGGGACGTTCAGGGACAAAATTTGGCAATATTCAGATGCTTGATGGAATCACGAAAGATGGATTACTTGACGTTTACAATAAGGTGCCTATGGGGAATTGTGCAGAGCTATGCGCTAAAGAACACAATATTACCCGTGAGGACCAAGATAATTTTGCTATTGAATCCTATAAGAGAGCTTCAGCAGCTTGGGAGAGTGGAAAGTTTGCCGATGAGGTGGTTCCTGTCTCCGTCCCTCAAAGAAAAGGAGATCCAAAAATTGTGGATCAGGACGAGGAATTCAAAAATGTATTTTTAGAAAAAATACCCAATCTTCGCCCAGCTTTTGATAAAGAAGGTACAATTACTGCGGCTAACGCCTCCACATTGAATGACGGTGCGTCATGTCTTGTTTTGGCCTCAGAGGAAGCGGTTAAAAAGAATGGATTGAGTCCAATTGCCAAAATCGTTTCATACGCGGATGCTGCACATGAGCCTGAATGGTTTACAACAGCGCCTTCAAAAGCGGTTCCGAGAGCACTTTCAAAAGCAAATCTTGAAACTTCAGATATTGATTTTTGGGAACTTAATCAAGCATTTTCAGTGGTAGGTATTGCAAATACAAAACTTTTAGGCTTGGACTCCTCAAAAGTTGATGTAAATGGAGGTGCTGTAGCTTTAGGTCACCCCCTAGGTAATTCCGGTTCAAGAATACTAGTTACCCTGATTCATGTTTTAAAACAAAATAATGGAAAATACGGTGCGGCCGGAATATGTAATGGAGGTGGAGGAGCTTCTGCCATGGTAATTGAGAATATCTAATATCTAAAATCAAATTAAAGAAAGGTGGCTCTGGTCATCTAATTTAAACCAAATAAGTCATTTCTTGTTTTAAGGGCATGTATCAGCTTAAAAGAACACAAATCATTGAAACCGATTTGAAATCAGCTTGGGATTTCTTCTCGTCTCCCTTAAACCTCAAAAAGATCACCCCAGATTATATGGGCTTTGATGTCAAAACGGAGCTTCCTGAAAAAATGTATGAGGGACTGATGATTGAATATACGGTAAAACCTTTACTTGGAATACCAATGAACTGGATTACTGAAATCAAAACCGTCAAAGAACTTGAGTTTTTCGTTGATGAACAAAGGAAAGGTCCATACAAGATATGGCACCACGAGCATCACTTCAAGGAGGTAGAAGGAGGGGTCGAAATGATTGATATTGTATCCTACGAATTGCCTTTGGGTTTTTTAGGTAAAATAATGCACCCCATTCTAGTGAGAAAAAAGCTTGAAGAAATTTTTGATTACCGATTTAGGGCTGTTGAGGAATCAATTGATTTCTAATTGTCGTAAATTTACGGCGATATGAAATTCAACGATTATCGTATTGATCCCAAAATTAAGAGCCAACTCGAATATATGGGTTTTAAAAAACCTACAGATATTCAGTATAGGTGTATCCCCCATATATTAAATGGAGAAGACGTAATGGCGGTTGCTCCAACGGGAACTGGTAAAACGGCAGCATTTGTAATACCTATAATCAATCAATTATTAAAAAGTAAAAGAAAGGGAGCTGGAATTCGAGCCTTGATATTGGCACCAACTAGAGAGTTAGCGAAACAAATTGCTGAAGTAATTGATTTAATTGCAATTAAAACAGGAGTTTCGTGCTTAGGGCTTTATGGTGGAGTTGAACAGGATAGTCAAATTACAGCTTTGGAGAAAAGATTAGATGTGCTTGTGGCCACGCCTGGTAGAATGTTTGATTTAATCTCGCAAGGTTTTATAAAGCTAGATAGAATAGAGTGTTTTGTTATCGATGAGGCGGATTTGATGCTTGATTTAGGGTTCAATAGGGATATTCAAGATGTACTCAAATTTTTACCTAAAAGAAGACAAACTTTGTTTTTTACTGCGACAGTTAATAAAAAGATCAAATCATTAGCGTATGATGTCGTCCGGAATGCGATTAGAATACATGTTTCTCCCAAGAATCCAGTATCGAAGAATGTAAAACATGCCGTATCATTTGTCGAAATGGATGATAAGCGATTCTTTTTGGAAAATTTACTCAAAGAATTTCAAGATGGAAAATTCATTGTTTTTGTTCGGACAAAAGTAAGAGCTGAGCGCGTGCTTGCTGCAATGAAGAGGGTAGGAGTAGCTACTGAAGCCCTTCATGGAGGGTTAGAGCAAAAGAATAGGTTTTCAATATTAGATCGTTTTAGAAAAGGAGAAACAAATATCCTTATCACTACGGATGTTGCATGCAGAGGAATTGATGTCCCTGAAATGGATTATGTGATCAATTATGATCTTCCAGATAATCCTGAAAATTATGTGCACCGTTGCGGTAGAACGGGAAGAGGAAATAAAAAAGGTCATGCCATTTCGTTTTGTGCCCAAAATGAAAAGACATTGTTAGTAGATATTGAGAATTACACAGGTAATGAAATTGAGCGATTTGATATAAGTCCCCGTGATTATAAAGATATCGTTTCAGATTCTGGAACTGAAGACGACTGGCAAAGTATGATTTCAAAAAATAGTAATCCCGACTCCTGGGAATAGAAGTTTGAGCTAATTACGTTAAGGTTTTCGTTATGAATAATATTCATGTTGTTGAAAACTCTTCCTTGGAAAACAATTAATAATTATTACATTAGTTCGACTAAAACTATAAACTGTATACTATGAATTCTATGTTCAAGTCTGGCCAAAGGCCAGCTGCTTGGCGACGTCTTTCGATTGCATTTTATTGTATTCTTTTTACACAGAGTTTGACTGCCCAAAAGGTGATGAGCATCTCTGGAGGTATTCAAACTCAAGATAATTATCTAATGGAATTTTCTGTTGGACAGGTTTTTCTTGAATCACCGAATCACTTGAATTATATTTCTAGTGAGGGTGTGTTAAATCCTCAGCCTAAAAGAATCATATTTGAATCTCCGATTGATTTCGCTGTTTTTCCAAATCCCACGAGAGATTTTTTTGATCTTCATTTTACTAACCCTATCGAAATAACAAGGGTGTTGATCAAGAACAATCAGGGAATTATTCTCAAGGAATTCTCAAGTGGTTTTGAAAAATTCAAAACTGATTTGAAATTTGCTCCAGGGGTTTATTACATAACGGTCATGACCTCGAGAAATCAAAAGACTAAAACTATTATCAAACTTTAAACTATGTTGAAAATGAAAAAAATATTAACATTGGGTTTTGCGTTATTTATGACGGCATTTTTGTATGCGCAAACACCCAAAAAAATGAGCTATCAGGCCATATTGAGAAATGCCGATTATTCAATTATTTCTAATCAAGACGTTACCGTACAGGTATCTGTCTTAACAGGTGAAGGAAATGAAGATGTCGTGTATCAAGAAATACATCATGTAAAGACAGGTCCATCCGGATTAATATCATTACAAATTGGGATGGGTAAATCTAATTTAGGAACATTTGCAAAAATAGATTGGTCGGAAGGTCCTTTTTTCATAAAAACAGAAACGGATCCAATTGGAGGGGAAGATTATTTAATATCATCCACCACTGAACTTATGAGTGTCCCTTATGCGATGTATGCGGAATATGCTAAAAATGCAAAGAGTGCCTATGAATCTTGGCTTTCTCTCGGGCATGAAGGATCTGAGGCAGATTTCATAGAATACTTACGTTCTGGTTCTTACGAAAAAGGGGGTAACAATTTACCTCCAGGATTTTGTGATAATGTCGCGGCGTGCATCAGTGATATGGATTTATCAGGTCTTGATGGAAGTGACGGATTAAGTGCTTACGATATTTGGTTAAATAATGGAAATTCAGGTAGTGAGTCAGACTTTTTGGCTTCACTGATTGGTCCAGCGGGTGCAGATGGAGCAGACGGTGCAACAGGTCCACAAGGTCTAGCAGGTACTGATGGAGCAGATGGTGCGACAGGTCCACAAGGTCCACAGGGTCCAGCGGGTGCAGATGGAGTAGACGGTGCAACAGGTCCACAAGGTCCAGCGGGTGCTGATGGAGCAGATGGCGCGACAGGTCCTCAAGGTCCACAAGGTCCAGCGGGTGCTGATGGAGCAGATGGCGCGACAGGTCCTCAAGGTCCACAAGGTCCACAAGGTCCA
>QOQC01000035.1 GCA_003331365.1 Flavobacteriales bacterium
CTCGCTTTCAAATTTTATCGTTGGGTCTTACACCTTATATTTCCCAAGTGCTTTCATCTTGAGTTTTGTTCTTTGCCTACCATAATCTTTGTAAGTCAGATTACGGGTTACAATGATATTCATGTGGTAATAGGCGTCCTTTTGATCTGGATCTCCTCTCTTTTGTCCAGGAGCGAAAGAAGGATTACCGGATACAGGATTTGAAAGATAGGCAGCGTTAGGATCTGGAGAAAAATTGATATCCGATGGATCTGCGTATACCGTACTCACGTCATCCATATAATCTGTAAATGTTTTTACGTAGGCTAGTTCTATACCTACCCGCCACATTTTGGATACACCCATTCGAAATCCGATTCCAACAGGCATGGTAAGGGTTATAGGAGAGTATGGTTTCTCTTGATTTTCAGTTCTCAAGGGTCTCAAAGCCGTCCACTCACCAGCCTCATTTCTCGCTTTTGGGTTGAAATAACAGAGACCTAATCCACCAAAAACATAATATTGCTGAGAACGGTTTTTCTTACTGTAATGACCTGGCAGATTGAAGGTAGAACCAAATTTTTCATTGGCAGCAAATATAAATTCAATTCTCTGCTGTATCTCAATAGCAAAGCTTTTGAAATGCAACCCCCTAGCATTACGCATTGGTTCTTCTGAATACTGGTCATCTCCTTTCAAGTTGAACAAGCACAAACTTGATGTAGTGGCAAAATATGGATGAAAACGTTGTCGGTAACCTACCCATCCAGCTAGTCCAGTAGATGGCCAATCAATATCTTTCAAGCTGTAATCACGACCAATACCCTCTGCACCACCAAGATCACCATTGAATTGGGTTGCCCCTATTCCAATTTGAAGTTCTTTTTTATGCAACGACCAATTTCTTTGCGAATTAAAATTGGCATGCTGAGCATGAACTGCATAGAAAAAAGAGAAGAAGAAAAATAAAGAAATGATTTTATTCATCGCACACATATATAATTCTTTACGAATTTACGACTTTTATACAAGACCACAAACAAAATTATTCATTGGATTCTTATTAATCTTCATTCATATCAATAAGATAAACAATACGAGTAATATTTAATCTTGTACTAAATAACTGTTTATCAATGACTTTAAATGAAAAATCTAAAGGCTCATTAAAAATAATGAAGATATAAGGGATGCTAGTCCAATACTTCCATAAAACCATGGATTTTTCCAATAATCTTTTCTTTCTTGATACTTTTTTATGACAAGGTCAAAATCCTGTCTTTTTCTGATTTCATGAGCTTCAGGCTCATCACGATTGAATAGAATTTTTCTCATACGCGTAGTAAATTAATATATTTTAGGTTTAAGTTTCATTTGTTATATACTTTTTTGAGACGTTGAAGTGCTCTAAAGGTTTTAACTTTTGCATTGTTTTCGGTTACACTAATTATTTCACCAATTTCTCTGTAGGATCTTCTTTCGAAATATCTCAACTCTATAAGAGCAAGGTCTTTTTCATTAATTAAACGCAATGCCTCCATCAATTTTTCTTTTCTTTCTTCGTTAAATGATTCTTCAAAATCTTCAAAGAGATCTGCAATAATCACTTTATCAATACTAACAGTTCTTCTTGCTTTCTTATCTCTAAAAGATTGATAAAGTTCACTTTTAGCGATTCTAAATAACCAAG
Organism: Flavobacteriales bacterium; assembly: GCA_003331365.1. Lineage (GTDB taxonomy): Bacteria > Bacteroidota > Bacteroidia > Flavobacteriales_D > Crocinitomicaceae > UBA952. Next base: position 1,670 of record QOQC01000035.1, read on the forward strand.
ATGAAAATGGCACCCCTCTAAATTCATATTTATGGATATTTGTAAGTGCTTTTACAAAAACATTTGAAGTAATGTCATATGCAGCCTCTACATCGTCTACTCTTTTCATGATATATCTAAAGATATTCTCATGATACTGTTTGTATAATGGTGCAAAGTGATTTGGATTTTTTTTGGATTTTTCAATAATTCTTAGTTCTGATTGAATACGTGTATCACTTTGGTGATATAGTGAAGGAGATGACATAATTTATGGTTTTATTAGTTATACATGTTATAAAATGCACTTGCAGGAGCATTCTATACCTTCCCTAACGCAATTAGATTAAAAAAGTAACACCTATAAAAAAAATTAAAAGGAAATCCTAAGCTGAACAGTTAAATCAGAACGCTTATTTCCTAAAATAAGTTCTGATCCACTGCCTATTTCGTTACGATTATTGTACAAGAAGAATCCGTATCGAATCCAAAGATCTGCAGACCTTAAGAATGAATACCTCATCAAAACATATGCTCTGCTTCCCTGGTAATAATATGCGGGAATGGAAAAAACATACAAGGCATTGTTTTCATAAGTGTAAATTCTTGTATCATAACTGTCTGTATCAAATAAAGCATATCTAAGCGTCAAATCAACTGGAAATGATTTAGGTTTGAATGAAATATCCTGAGTAAATAAAATTCCATTCTCATTTTCCCTGCTGTCTCTTTTGATATTTACGACCTCAACTCTACTTTTTAGGCTTATATATTTGTCTATTTTTTTTGAGACATTTAAACGGTAATTTCTTTGAATCACATCCTCAATTCGGGTAATCACCTCATCCTCAAAATTTCCATTTCTTTGACGAAGTTGCTGTCTAAATCGCATATAAATTTGAAAATCACGACTAGGTTTGTAAATAGGTTGTATTAAAAACTCATGACCCTTTGAAGGCGCATCAACACCATATTTCAACCAAGGAAATTCAAAAATGTCCGTATATGCATTAACCGACCAGCTTTTATTGACTTTAAATTTTAGTCCGGCATACAGGCCATTTTCATTCTGCGTTCGACTACCTTCAGAAAAACCTGCATTATAAAAAGTTTGATAACGTTCATCATAATCACGAAATAAAAGTCCTAAACTCAATCTTGTATCAATAGAAACTAAAGCTCCATGAAGCATTGCAAGCCCTGAATGAGACTCATTTAAGGAATAGGACACCTCCCCGAATAGATTAATGTTTTTATACACTATATTATAATCAGAGCTTAATGATAACAAGGATTGTCCATTGAAATAGAATTGATTATAAGGCCTGAGATTTAAGTTTAACGGTTTATCGTAGGTTTGATAAATTCCCTGAACGCCAATTTTAATGTAGTCATTTCTGTAATTCAAAGAAGCACCAGAGATAAATTCCTTTAGATTATCCATTCTTGAAATTTCAGAATTTGTCCGATGTAAACCTGATAAATTTATAGTCGAGACAAATTCCAAATTATCTATTGTTGAATCTTGAATACCTGAAGCATCAATTGATTTATATGAAGAGAAAAGCAATAAATCAAGCTTTTTATAAGCTAAATTAATTGCAGCACCTCTAAAAAATCTTGATTCATCAACAGAAGTATAAGGCTTAAGTGCTATGGGATTTCTTTTCATCGTTAATATATCCGAAGACTTTCCAAAAGCATAACTAGACCATAAGTTTAAACCTTGCCCTAATTGGATTTGGTAATCACCAAGAGCAAACGATTTTAAATATTTACCACCCCTGTAAAATGCATGAAAGGAATAAAAGTCAAATCCTTGCTTTTGAGCACCTTTAAAAAATTGTTCTCCAGGATCCTTTTCTGCAGTAAAGCCGATACTGATATTTGTTCTGTACGAATAACGAAATCGCGTATAATATCTGTCCGCATTACCATAATAATATTTATTAGAACTTTCTAAGATAGAATCAGGAACATCTTGATAACCCGATTTTTGTTCTATTCCAGGCTGATAACGAAGAAACAACTCAAATTTTCCATCTTTGATAGCGTCTTTAAAATTAATGTGCAAATTATCGAGCCGTTCGTCAACAGATATAAAAGGCAGCATTAAATAAATGGTTTCTAAATCCCAATACTTTAAACTCTGCAGCTCATATATCGATATAAATTTTCCGAATACCTTTCTGTGTAAAATTAAGTCATTGATTTGTACATCTGTAAGTAAACCTAAATCTTCAAGATCAAGTCCGTTTGTTGTATTTATATTAATAGGCTCGTCATAATAGAAGTTCAACTGTTCAATAAGATTTGTTAAGTCAATACTCTCTGATTCAAGCTGTTCTGATATAAATTCAATTCTTTGTTGAATGATATCATTTCTTTCTTGAGCGCAAATAGAAATCGCAACAAAGACAAAAATTAATGTATGAATTAACTTCATTTAATCACTGCATATTTGAAAGAAATATTTGGGGACCAACCCAAAATTTGATGATACTGTGTACCAAAATCCAGCACATACTTTTCTGAAATATTCCAACCAAAACCAAAACCAAGATCTATAGGTTGTGTTGCAAAACCAACTCTAAATGCAAGGCTATTTGATGGTAAATACTCAATACCAATTTTAGAACGAAGTGGATGTTCTATATCCTTTTCTAATTCTGCGAGGATTGTAGTGCGATCTGAAAGGCTATATTTCGAACCTAACCGCATGCTTGTAGAGTAGCGATCATCAGGGCTTATGGAAAGTTTGTTGCGACCCAAGTTAAAAACGGATAGGCCAATACTCCAATCAGAATCAATAGAATAATTAAAGCCAAACTCTCCTGTTAATGTCTGGTTAATACCATAAGCCTCAGGTAATCTGACCAGTTGATGATTTAACTGAACACCCATTGATAGTTCTTTATTAAGAAACATGGCATATCCAATTCCATTTTTAAATGTTCTGAAATTTTGATACCCAAAAGTGTTTCCCCCTATAGACAAAACCCCATACTTTACGGGAATAGCAATTGCCCAACTTTGATTTTGAAGCTCTTTCAATAAGAAGCGATTTTCATAAGAAAATCCAATTGAAACATCTTCAATATAGCTCAAATTCGCTGGATTATTATGATAAGAATATACATCCGTCAGACAAACACTTGCATTAGCCAAAGAATTAGAACGGCTTCCTGCAAAATGTATACCTTGACTACTAGAATGAAAACCAATGAGCACAAAAACAAAAGAATAAATAATATGGTAATTCATCATTTTTTTAACTCTACTAAATTAATTCTATTAAGGGAGGAGTAAAATAATAAAAAATAACACCGCAAAAAATTTATTTATGTTTTTCAATACTTATTTTTTCTGAAAAAAAATATACCTACATGATGGAATCATTTATTTATCTTTGAATTATTCTAATTGAAATGAAGATTGATCTAACAAAATTTCAGATTCCAAATATTGATTCATGGAAAAATCAAGTATTTAAAGAGGCCAATTCTGATGAAGCCTTAAAGTACACAAACCATATTGAAAATATCCGAGTTGATATATCTTCAAAGAATAATCAAAAGGTGTTTGCTTCTGCTTCTGCTAAAGGTGACTGGGATGTTTGTTCTGCATTTACAATCGATGATTCTTTTCAGAATAATGAAATGATACTCAAGTGCCTGGAACATGGCTCAAATCATATATACCTAGAAATATTTAATAAAACTCCAAATTGGAACAAAATATTTGATAACATATTCTTAGAAATTATTCATGTTAGCATTTCTTTTCATCGTCCAGAACAGGTTGAAACATTCAAATTATTTGTAAAAAAAGAAAATGAAAAGAACTTTACGGTTTGTATTGATACATTCGACATAGGTTATTACGAGTATTTTAAGAATTCATCTGTTTCATTTTGCATAAATGGATTTGATCTAGAACAAATTGGTGCATCTTCATATCAGCAAATAGGACAAATGCTCATTTGTGGTGAGCGGATACTTCAGCTCTGTGAGTCCCCCGATCGTCTAAAATTTAAAATAGGAATTGGAAGTAATTTCCTAATTGAAGTCGCAAAAATCAGAGCTCTTAAATGGGTTTGGAATCATGTACTTTCACAAAACGATTATTCTGAAAATGAAATTTATATTCTCGGCTGCACTGGCTGGACGAATAAATCTCTTAAAGACCCACATACGAATCTCTTACGTCAGACCACTGAAGGACTTTCGGCAATTATTGGAGGTTCATCTGGTTTATTGTCATATTCTCCCAATGAATTAACTGCACAAGGAGCATCATGGTTCGACTTAAGAATGTCTTTAAATATTTCTCATATTCTTAAGGAAGAGTCTTTTCTTTCGAAAGTGCATGACCCAATGAAAGGGGCTTATTTAATTGAAATGTTAACTGAGCAAATAATCCATAATTCATGGAATTTGTTCTTAGAACTTCATTCTAATTCTGAAGATGAAAACAATGCATTAATCTTAAATAAGATAAAAGAAACTAGAAAAAAGAAGGTGGAAGAATTCCTTTCTGGAAATAAAGAACTCATTGGGATTAATTTATTTAAAAATAAAAATGAAGAAAATCGCAATTGGGATCACATACCCAATTATATGGAAATGAATTATCTAATTTACGAAAACCTTAAAATAAATGGATAGTAAAAAAAGGTATTCCAAATTAGAGATTAGTCATTTCAGTGAACAGAATCATTCAGAAATTAATGACTCTTTTTTAACTGCAGAAAACATACCTCTCAAAAAAAATTATGAGAAGGAAGACATTGATGATTTAAAACACATTCATTTTTTATCTGGATTTCCACCATACCTGGGAGGTCCTTATGCATCAATGTATAGAAGCCGACCGTGGACAATTCGTCAATACGCAGGTTTTTCTACTGCTGAAGAATCAAATGCATTTTATAAAAGAAATCTTAAAGAAGGGCAAAAAGGGCTTTCAGTAGCTTTCGATTTAGCGACTCACAGAGGATATGATTCAGACCACGAACGTGTTCAAGGCGATGTGGGTAAAGCAGGAGTTGCCATCGATAGTATTGAAGACATGAAAACCCTCTTTAATGAAATACCATTGGATAAGATGTCGGTGTCAATGACTATGAATGGTGCTGTGCTTCCTATTATGGCATTTTATATTGCAACGGCGAAAGAACAAGGTGTTGATATAAACAAATTAAGTGGAACAATTCAAAATGATATATTAAAGGAATTCATGGTACGGAATACCTATATCTACCCTCCTAAACCTTCAATGAAAATCATTTCGGATATATTCAAATTCACTTCAGTAAATATGCCGAAATTTAATTCCATATCAATTTCCGGATACCATATGCATGAAGCTGGTGCCACGGCTTCCATTGAGCTTGCATATACTCTTGCTGACGGTCTTGAATATGTTAAAACAGGACTGAATGCAGGTCTTCAAATTGATGATTTCGCACCTCGACTAAGTTTCTTCTGGGCAATTGGAATGAATTATCACATGGAAATTGCAAAACTTCGAGCTGGACGAATTATCTGGGCCTCACTGATTGAACAATTCAATCCTAAAAATAAAAAATCATTATCCCTCCGAACACATTGCCAAACTTCGGGATGGTCATTAACCGAACAAGATCCTTTTAATAATGTGGCAAGAACCTGCATAGAGGCACTAGCCGCTGCATTTGGCGGTACGCAATCTCTTCATACAAATGCCCTTGACGAAGCTATTGCATTACCCACGGATTTTTCTGCTCGAATTGCGAGAAATACCCAATTATACTTGCAAAAAGAAATTGGAATTACCTCTTTTATTGATCCATATCACAATGGTTATTACATCGAAAGCTTAACAAATGAATTGATTTCTAAAGCTAGAAAACTAATTCAAGAAGTTGAAGAATTAGGAGGTATGTCCAAAGCGATAGAAACAGGTGTTCCAAAACTCCGGATTGAGGAGGCAGCCGCTAAAAAACAAGCACGTATAGATTCTGGAAAAGATAATATTATTGGCCTAAATGCATTCAAAAGTGAAGAGAATATCGATATTGATACCTTGGATGTCGACAATAATAAGGTCCGTGAATCTCAAATAGAAAAGCTGAACAAAATAAAAAAGGAACGTGACCAACAGCTCGTAAATAAACTTCTTATTGAGCTTGAAAGTTGTGCGAAAGATGGAAAAGGAAATCTATTAGAAATAAGTATTCGATGTGCTGAAGCAAGATGTACTTTAGGTGAAATTTCTTCCGCACTCGAAAATGTATTTAACCGATATACTGCAAAAATCAAATCAATTAGTGGGGTATATTCAAATGAAGCCAAAATGGATGAAGATTTTATAAATTCAAAAAAACTCATTGAAGATTTTTCTACTCTTGAAGGCAGGAGACCAAGAATTATGATTGCTAAAATGGGTCAAGACGGGCATGATAGAGGAGCTAAAATAATTGCCAGCTCATTTGCTGATATCGGGTTTGATGTAGATATTGGACCATTATTCCAGACACCAAAAGAGGCAGCCAAACAGGCCATAGAAAATGATGTTCATGTACTCGGTATTTCTTCACTTGCAGCTGGGCATAAAACGCTTGTCCCAAAGGTCATAGAAGAACTAAAGAAAATGGATAGAGAAGATATTATGGTTGTTGTTGGTGGTGTAATTCCTCAAAAGGACTATCCATTTTTATTGGATAAAGGAGTCTTTGGGATTTATGGACCCGGAACAAAAATCTCTATTGCAGCTCAGGAAATTTTACATTTACTCATACAAAGTCACAAATAAACTTGTAAATTCGGCACAATAATTGAAAGCAATAATTTTTAAAATATAAAAATGAAATTTCTCATATTACTATTTGCGATTGGTTTACCCATTTTATTCACCTCAAAAGTTAATGCACAAGCACCTAACCCAGCGTTATCATATTCCCAATCCGAACGATTGGTTTTTGTAGATAATGAAAAAAACGATGATAATGTAGTCACCTTTGAAGCAAAATTCAAACCTGATGGCTGTAAGAAAACAGGTGTTATTTGGGAATTTAACGGAACCCCTAAAAAGGATTGGGAAATTGTAAAAGGAAATCTTGAAACTGATGTGGTAAAAATCAAATTCAAAGCAGTAGGAATATATTCATTTACACTCACAGCGACCTATCAATATACAGTCCCTGGAGAAGAAGAAGCAGAAGAGGATGAAGTGAGTATCGAAGCCGAAAGTATATTAACCGTTACAAAAAACCTAGACGAATTGACTCAAATACATGCCGATAGCAACTATTTAAAGCTGGTCAAAAAAGCTTCTGCATATCTTGTTAAACCGGAATATTTAGAAGATCCCACACCCAATATTTTCTTGGCCAAAGGCTATTACGGAATATACAAAAAGCAATTAGATGACCCCATAGTTGATGACCCCTTAAGTGCTACTGTAGATTGCATAGCAGCTGCAATGGAGTTAGATCTAAATGGTGTTTACAATGTTAGTATTCATAAAATTTGGCTAAATAAATTTCAAATTGAATGGTTCAATAATGAAATCATTGGCAACTTAGATGAAGAAGATGGATATTACATCCCCTACTCGGGATCAGATAAAGAAATCAAACAAGAGCGTAATGATTTGTCAATTGAAGGCTGTGAAGTTTATGCTAGTATAAGTAAATATCCAATTTCAATAAAGCTTATGGAGGCCGCCTTAAGATACGACGCTAAAGACATAAAGACCGCAAATTCGATTTGGAAGACTGAAATAGCAAAACTGTCAGAGCTAAGCGAGGACGATTTTGAAAATATGACGGAAACTGATTTATCTGCACTCAAATATGGTGCTATGTTAAGTTCTTCGATGCTCACAGAGATATCGGCATCAAATTCACAAGCCTGTCAGATATTGAACAGTTTAAAAAAGGTTTTTGAGTATGACCGAACATTTAATGCATTCTTCAAAACAAAATACAATAACTGTACAGAAGAATAATCAACATTGATTATTTAATAATATTTGCCCATCTGGTAACATTCTTGACTTCTGGTGGCTATATTTGAATGTGAAACATATTTTCCCAATACTTAAGAATAAATTTACCATCACTACCATTTGTTTTTTAGCCTATATCATTTTTATAGATGACAATGATATATTTTATATCACAAATCAAAAAAACAAATTGAGTGAACTTAAGTCGAAAAATAATAAAATGAAAAATCAATTAACTCAAACCAAAAACATTTTGAAAAAAATTGAAAATTTGGACAATCTTGAAGCCTACGCAAGGGAAAATAAGTTTTTCAAAAAGGATGATGAAGATATTTTTGTCATTACCTATAAATGAGATACTGTCGGTAATTTGAGACCTTAGCACCGGTAAAATAGTACTTCAATACATCAGGATGTTTATACCCTCTCTTAATCATATTCATGGCCCCTTCTTGACATAATCCCACTCCATGTCCAAATCCTTTTCCTTTGAATAGAATTTTATCTCCAACTTGTTCGGTATTGAAGTAAGTTGATTTTAATCCAAATTGCGCCCTTATATCCCTAAGAGGGATTCCAAAGCTCGGATGAATGAAAAAAGTCTTTCTGTTTTCTTGTTTAAAATTAATGATTTGATCAGCCACATTTGGATTCCCTACATCGATAAAATAGGTCTTACTTAGAAATGAAAAAACCTCTTTTTGAGGAATATATTTCTCCCAATTAGCTTGTCTGGTATGTATACAAAAAGTGTCTTCTCTCGAGGTGTATGCAGGAATTGAGGTGTTCCAAATTTGATCTGTTTCAGATGATTGCCCTCCGCAGTTAGCGGAAAAAAAGACAGGGAATTTATGATTATTAGAATCTAATAAAATCATTCCCTGAGTATAACCAACACCATTTAATATTCCATTTGACTCACCCTCGTAGTGACCAAAATAAGCCTGACAATGTACATCATCACATAAATTGAAACCCTCGAAACTATGTTTATTCACATTGTTTAGCGCATAGGTTCTGCTAATGATCGCCTGAACTTTATAATACTCTGTTTCTAGATTTACACCAGCCTCTGAAGCCAAAACTCCCTCTAAATAATCATCAAGCAAAATATCATTTAAAATCAGAATTGACCCTTTATTTTCAAAAATCTTAAAGTCTCCTTGATATTTTCTGCTCTTGAATTGATTGCCCGGTGATGCGAACTTTAAATAATCTAATCGATTTAACTGATATATAAACAACGAATCTGATATACCTAAAAATCTTCCATCTTGACTAATATGTATTTTCTTTGATGAATTTAGTCTCAACGTTAGCTGATTCCCCTCATTTAGCTCAGTCAGAAAACCCTCTTTTGTATGAATCTGACAATTCCCATTCATAGACACAAGCGAAATTCTATTCATATCAACTCCAGAGAATACACGAACATTAATCTTCTGCCCCCAAATCACCATTGGGCAAATCATTAATACATATAAAATACAGCGAAACATATTTGATTAATATTGTTCTAACAAATCACGTGCAATTTTCTCACTGCAACCTCGCCTTCCCAGTATTTCTATTAATTCATTATAAGCACTTAACATTTTTTCACGGTAATCTGAATCACCAATAAGCTGATCTAATTCATGCTGAATCTTGATCGCAGTAGCATCTTTTTGTATCAATTCCTTAACCACCTCTCTGTTCATTATTAGGTTTACAAGAGAAATATACTTGATATCAACAATCCTTTTTGCAATAGCAAAAGAAATGTGAGAGCTTTTATAACAAACCACTTGAGGCACTTTAAATAGAGCCGTTTCAAGGGTCGCTGTTCCTGAAGTAACAATAGCATAATCACTTTCACTGAGCAAATGATAAGTTTGACCAAAAATGAATTGAATATTTTTGTATTTCTTCTTGTACTTCTCGAAAAAACCTTTGTCTAAATTGGGAGCACAAGCCACACAAATATCAAAGTCTTTATATTTTGATACGGCATCCAACATTATATTTAGCTTTCTTTCAATCTCCTGCTTCCTGCTCCCAGGTAAAATCGAAATAAGTGGTTTATCTTTTTTGAATAGTGGTTTATTTTCACTTTTAAATGATGCAATTTCATCCAAAAGCGGATGTCCCATATAGTGAACTTGATAGTTGTGTTTTCCGTAAAATTCTTGTTCAAAAGGCAAAATACAATACATTCGATCTACATTTGCCTTAATTGATTCTACCCTGGACTCTTTCCAAGCCCATATTTGCGGTGATATGTAATAAACAACTTTGAAGCCACTTCTTTTAGCCCATTTAGCCATTCTTAAGTTAAAACCAGGATAATCAACCATTAAAATAACATCTGGCCTAAAATCAAGTAATTGCCTTTTACATAACTTAAAATTTTTTCGAATTTGCCTTAGATTCATAACAACCTCTAAAAATCCCATAAAGGATAGATTTTCAAGGTGATTTTTAAGCTCTACTCCCTGTCTAGACATTAACTCCCCTCCCCAACCTTCAATATCAAGTGAGGGCTCCTTTTGAAGTAATTCTTTCACTAGATTAGAAGCATGTAAATCTCCAGAAGGTTCACCTGCTATTATAAACAGCTTCTTCATTATTTTACAAAATAGATATAAATCATATACGGGGCATAAAGTAGCATACCCATAATTATTCCTCTTGTTTGGTAATATTTTTCTCTATTCAAAAAGAAATAAAACCAAATTAAATTACTGATCAATGCCAAGGATAAATATTTGCTGGTATTCATATTATTCGAAATGAACTGATTCCATAAAACAGAAAAATCATAACCGTCAGCTAAGCCCATAAAATAAAGCATAATAGGTAAGAAAAATAAAGGGCTCAAAAGTCCAATAAAAAGACCGATAAGAAACTGAAGATTAAAATTAGATCTCATTTTTCTAGATATTTAAGATTTTCTATCGCACTATAATTGGTTAAATCAAAATGGGTTGGTACCACAGTAGCAAAATTGTTTTTTAAGGCAAATAAATCGGTATTCTCTCTTTGATCCATATCTGAAAAATCACCCGTTAGCCAATAATAGGGACGACCAAACTGATCAAGTCGAGAGTCAAATTTATCATCCCAATATGCATGTGCTTGTGCACAAACTTTAATTCCCTTAATATCTTTCATTGATAATTTAGGCACGTTAACATTAAGACAAGTGTTTTCAGGCAACCCATTTTGAATAACCTTATCAATAATTTGATGAGCAATATTTTTTGTCGCTTCGAAATTAGCATCAGCATCAAAATCAGCCAAAGAAAATCCGATGGAAGGTATTGATTCCATAGCTCCTTCTATTGCGGCGGACATGGTTCCAGAATACAATACATTGGTAGAAGAATTTTCTCCATGATTTATACCTGAAAGTAATATATCTGGTTTTCTCTTTAAGATTTCAAAGATTGCAATTTTCACACAATCTACAGGTGTTCCGCTGCATTCATAAGCCTCAACATCATTGAATCCATCATATTTTTGTATTCTTAATGGATTACTAATTGTTATGGCATGCCCCATACCTGATTGTGGTTTATCCGGAGCCACAACAACAACTTGCCCAAACAATTTAGCTACAGCAACAAGTTCTTTTATTCCTTTTGCATGTATACTATCATCATTCGTTACCAAAATCAATTTATTCATACCTTAATGCGAAAATAATCAATATAAGTGATTCAATTTTTAACTTTGCTAAAACGAATAATAATTAAATCGTGATTGATCAAACTCATCATTTCGCTTTTTGTTTTGTAGGTATTGCTCCTTTGAGGGCTAAAGCTTCAGATGAAGCTGAAATTGTTTCTCAATTGCTATTTGGAGAGTCAATAAGGGTACACAAATTAAATAAGAATTGGGCTGAAGTGTCAACTATTAAAGATGAATACAAAGGATTTGTAGACCCCAAGCAATTGTTACCATTGTCTGAATTGCAGTTCGATGAGTGGGCATTGAAAAGTCAATATTTAAGTGATTTATTTACGAAAATCAAATCACCTCATGGCCCCCAAATCATTTCAAGAGGAAGCTATATCGGTAATAACGACAATTTTCAAATTGGTGAATGGAATTATGAACTTGTAGTTCATGAAAATAGATCCTACCACAGTCCATGGGATATTGCAAAAGATTATTTAAATACCCCTTATCTTTGGGGAGGTAAGTCTGTATTTGGAATAGATTGTTCTGGATTGACTCAATCGGTATTTAGACTGTTAAATATTGAATTACCTAGAGATGCATCACAACAAGCGTTATGCGGAACAAAAGTTAACTTCAACGACCAAAAAAGCGGTGATTTAGCATTTTTCCAAAACGAAGATAAAAGAGTTACTCATGTTGGAATTATTGGAGCGAATTCAAAAATAATTCATGCTTCTGGACATGTGAGAATAGACATATTGTCTAAAGATGGCATTTGGAATGACACTATATCAATTCACACCCATCAACTTCAATCCATTAGGCGATTCAAATAAAATGTCTTAAATTTCTTTGGATTTAATGAAAACACATCTAGAAATAAATCAATTGTTTGAAAAAAGCATGGATAGCGCTGGTTCTGACCCAGCAGGTTCCTATGCCATAGCTGAGAAGATGCTCAGCACATGTAAACAAAACAATGATTTATCCGGCATGGCCAAGTCATATCTATTGCTTGCCTATTCTGGACAATTCCTTGGACTCCATGCCCAGGCATTCGAGAATGTACATCTTGCTCTTCCAATTTTTAAAGAAACCGAAGATTATAGAAATGAGGCTGCCTCATACAATACACTCGGATTTATATACTACTACTTCGATGAGCATGAAAAACGACTTGAAGTTAATTTGAAGAGTCTAAAAATTAGAGAAAAAATTGAGGACACCGTTGGCTATGCACGATCGTTAAATAATACGGGTGACACATACCTCAAATTGGGTAATTACAAAAAAGCACTCGAATTATTTGAAAAGTGTAATCAATTAAATTTTAAAAACAAAACGCTCGATGCTGTCATTAGCAACAATATCGCAGATGCATACTTAAATTTAAAAAACCATAACCTAGCCCTTAAGAATGCTGAAATAAGCTTAAAGTGTTCTGTAGATTTAAAGATAAACAACCTCATATTTTCTAACCTACATCTTAAAAGCGAAATTTTTAACAACAAAAGTGATTGGAAACAAAGTATTGAACAATTAAAAATTGCATTAAAATATAGTTCTGATTTAGAAAATTTTGATGAGAATACCTCTTTAATGGAGCTGTACAAATCAACCTCATACGCTTATGAGCAAATTGGTGACTATATCAATGCCATGAAATGTCTCAAAAATCATTTCAAAATCGATAAACTTAATCAAGAAAAAAGAAATAATAAAGAAATAAAAAATATTCAATTTCGTAATGAAATAAACCACCTTCAAAACAAGACTTCAGAGCTGGAACTAACGATTGAAGAAAGAACAAGAGAACTTGAAGAAGCTCTTGAAACTGAAAAAAACATTAGCTTCTTTACTCAAGAGCTTACGAATACAAACTCGCTTGATGAAGTTTTATGGAAATTGGTCAAAAGTTGTATTTCAAAATTAAAGCTTGAGGATTGTGTGGTTTATCTTATAGATTCTAATGAAAATATACTCATACAAAAAGCAGCATTTGGACCCAAAAGTCCGGCAGAGGAAATTATTAAAGACCCTATTACTATAAGAATTGGTGATGGAATTGTTGGATCAGTCGCAGCAAGTGGGAATTATGAATTAATCTCTGACACCACAAAAGATATGCGATACATTGTTGACGACGATGTTCGTTTTTCTGAACTTGCAGTACCCATATTTTACGAAAACCAAGTCATTGGAGTTATAGACTCTGAGCACAGTCAAAAGGATTTTTTTAACGAAAGACATCTTTCAATTTTCAAAATGTTAGCCAGTCTTGTACAATCAAGAATTGGCAAGCTCAAAGAACAAGAAGCAAATCAGATACTTCAAGAAAAAATTATAAAAATTAATAGTACTCTTGAAAAACAGATTAAAATTAAATCAAGAGAAAACACCCAACTAAATCATAAAATTCTCGATCAAGAAAAGAAAGCCATCATCGGTGAAATGTCTACAATCATCACCCATGAACTGAACACCCCTTTGGCAACAATCAAAGGCGGTAATGAGGCAATTCTTTTTCTATTCAATAAATTATTAAATAGTAATTTTTTAGATTTTATTCAAAATGAAGAATTGAATTTTCTCATAAAAAAAACAGATCTTATAAATCATCGAATCAAAAAGAATATTTCAATTCATGAACAATTTTTACTCTCACCAAAAGAAATTAAAATCCTTGAGAATAAAGTAAAAGACAAGGTTCTTATACAATCCATTCGTAAGCTAAATTTTATTGAACCTGGTGAGATTAATGAAATATTGAAATTTAAAAACCTCAAATTCACATTAGAATTTTTAAAAGACATTTATACCATTAATCACTTTAGCGATGTAATTCAAAGATCTGTAACAAGGGCAAATAATGTAATCGAAGAATTAAAGCAACTTGCGCAATATGAGGATAATCCAGAAAAACAGAAAATATCCTTAATTAAGAATTTTGAAGGATTACAAGTTCATACCTCATTAAGTCATCCAGAAGCTAAATTTATTTTTGATGTAGATGAAGATCATTTCATTTACGGAAATGAGTTTAGAACCATACAATTGTGGTCCAATATATTACACTTGATTATTGAAAACTGTAACTTCAAAGGCAGAGCAAAATTTATCTTATCAACGAAATCAACAGGTAAGAAAATGATGGTTACAATTGAATGCAGTCCAAACTCTGTGCTAACTGAACTTTTTAATAAAAATATATTGAATTATCGATTCCACGATGATATAGATAGCTCCATTAAGTTGAGACTAAATATCATCCATACCATCTTAATTGAGCATCGATCTAAACTGCGTTGTAATTATGAAGACAACTATCTTCTCTTTGAATTGACTTTTTAGCGGATAAGAGTGACATGACCCACAATTAATCTCCGTTCATCAGTCTTTTTCACCTTGTAAACAATTTTATAAGTGTAAACACCGTCTTGAACATTTCTGGCATCGCCTGAATAAGTCCCATCCCAACCAATAGTTGCGTCACGTGATTCAAATATCACTTCACCCCATCTATCAAATATCATTAAATTATAATTGTAAGGGTCATAACCTGAAGTAAATACAGGTAAGAATACATGATTATGCTGGTCTCCATCAGGTGTAAATGTATTTGGTATGTATATAATTGGCTCGTCTTGATAATCTAAAAGCAATTGAGCAGTATCAGAACAACCCTGGACAGAGTATGCTATCAAACCAATGTTTATACCAGATTCAACATCGACATATAAATGCTGTGGATTAATCAAGGTTGATGTATCTCCATCACCAAAATTCCATAAATAGTCAACAGCGCCTGCTGAATTGTTATTCATTTGTACCCATTGACTGTTTTCATTAAGCACAGGAGGAACTACTACAAAAGAGGCAATAGGTGGATCATCCAAACATATGATGTTATATTCGGTTGTATTAGAAATACAAACACCGTCATTTACCGTCAAGCTAAGATCATAACATCCACCATTTTCAAAAGTATATGTTGCAGTGCAACCGGAAACTTCATCACCATTGTTTACATTCCAGATACAATCAGATCCAGTAGTTGCTAAAGGGTTAGTAAATGTAACCGTTAATGGAGCACAACCAGCCGTATCACTAATATTAATATCTAATGGCTCTGGTGATTGAACGGAAACCAATGCACTTGAAGTGCCAATACATCCATCTAAATTATATTCAACATCATAAGTTGTCGATACCAAAGGTGAGATTGTTAAGGACGGTAAAGTAGAACCATCATTCCATAAATAATTACCTCCCGCCAATGAGACGTCTGCAATCAATGTTGTCGATTCTCCCTCACAAATAAGAACATCAGATACAGATACCACTGGAACTGGATTAACTACTATAGTACCAATTTGAGGTAAACTTGAACAAGAATTCAAGGTATATACAACTTCATAATCAGTAGTAATCAATGGTGAGTCTGTAAAAGAATCAAGAGTTGAATTATCCTCCCAAACAAAAGTTCCTCCTGCAGGGCTTGGAATGGTGTTAATAGTTCCACTCTCTCCTTCACAAATTGTATCATTAATAAATGATAATGTTGGAATTACATTGACGTTAACATTCGCACTAGCCGTATTTTGACATCCATTAATTGAATATAAAACAGAATAAGTCGAATTAACAGATGGTGATACAGTTATACTCGAATTAGTATTATTATTCGACCATATAAAATCTCCACCAATAATATCAGGAGTTGCCGTTAAAGTAACTGACTCACCCTCACAAATCGTTTCGTCTCCTATAAGCACATTTGGCACCGGATTAACAGTAACATCGCCTGATCCTGAAGCTTCGCAACCATTCAAGGTATAGATTACGTTATAAGTTGTTGTCGTATTTGGACTCACAGATATTGTCTGGGATGTTTCACCTCCTGGATTCCAAAGGAATGTTCCTCCTCCTATTGAGGGAGTTGCTGTTAAATTCGCAACATTTCCATCACAAATTGTTTCATTATTGACTTCAACTAAAGGAGTTGGATTAACTGTTACTGTGGAAATTGAAGCAGGTGTTGTAAAACCATTAATAGTGTAGGTAACAGTATATACCGAATTGGTAGTAGGACAAACCTCTATCATTTGGGTGGTTTCCCCTGTAGACCATAAATAATCTCCACCAGTCTCAGAAGGAGTTGCAGTTAACCATACACAATCTCCGCTACAAATAACTTCTGAATTTGAATTTAAAGTAGGCTGGGCCTCAACAATCACAATCGCACTCGTATCCACGGAACATCCATTTAATGTATATGAAACATCATAAGTTGTTGTAATGGGTGGACTAACTGTTATATCAGCTGTAAAATCATTTGTTTGTGTCCAAAAATAAGTTCCTCCCGGTGCATCTCCTATTGAAGTAATCGTAGCACTTTGACCCGCATAGATTGTTTGAGTAGGCGGAGCAATATCAATTGTTGGTATTGGATTGACAATTACAGTTACAGTTACAGGTGTACCAATACAAGTAGTTGGTGGGCTATTTAATACTGGTGTTACAATGTAAGAAACAGAACCTGGAACATTATTCGTGGTATTAATCACTTCATTAATCTGATTGCCATTTCCAGGTGTAGCTCCGTTTACCTGATTCTCAGATACCGTCCAAGAAAATATTGTATTTGTGAAGGTACTGTTAAAAGAAATATCAACAGCATCTCCTGAACAAATCTCCGATGCCGATAAGGTAAAGAAAATATCTGGTGTTGGATTAACCGTAACATTCAACGTAGCCAAACTATCACAGCCTGTCACTACTCCACTTAATGTGGCTGTCTGTGATCCTGCTGCACTAAACGTCAAACCATTCCAATCAAAGGGTAGCTCAGTG
>QOQC01000036.1 GCA_003331365.1 Flavobacteriales bacterium
AGATAGCTCTTGCACCTACACATTCTATGGCTACGGAGCAAATAGCTACGAATGGTGGTATGACGATATGGTATTAAGCGGTGAGATTATCACATTGTATATATCACCAAACAGTATCGAGACCTTGTGTATGTACGCATACGACAATCAGGGATATGTGTGTGATACAGTTTGTGAGGATTTCATATGCGATATTTCTGGCTTAAGTGAACTCGATAATCATTTCGATGTACGTGTTTATCCAAATCCAACATCAAATTCGGGTACAGTATTTATTAAAACAGATAAGACAGATGAAATATTGGTTCAACTGATTGATCCGCTTGGTGAGATTGTTGAAACCGTATATGCGGGACAGCTTCTATCCGGTTCTCATGAAATATCATGGAGTAATCCTAACCTCGTTTCAGGACTTTACATGATTCAAGTAAATGGACATTTCGGTTCCATTAATAAAAAACTACTCATTCAGAGATAGTTTATAGTTTAATAGCAAAAAAGGGTGACTATTGTCACCCTTTTCTTTTAGCACCTCATCAATGGCTAATGATTTCTTTTCATTGCCCTATCCATTTCTCTTTTATCATCCTTGAGCTTCAGATCTTGTCGTTTGTCGTGTGTTTTTTTACCTGTAGCGCAGGCAATTAATATTTTCAACCAACCTTTTTCAGATAAAAATAATTTGATTGGTACGAGCGTATTTCCTTTCGTTTTTAAGAATTTTTCAATTTTCGAAATTTCTTTTGCATTTAAAAGTAATTTCCGATCCGATCTTGGTTTGTGATTATTATAGCTTCCTTTCTCGTATTCTGAGATATACATATTTCGAATATATACCTCTCCTCTATCCACAATACCATATGCTTCCATGATACTGGCTTTACCGTTGCGGATACTTTTAATTTCTGTTCCTCTCAATTGAATGCCAGCGGTATATTGTTCGAGTAAATGAAACTCAAATCTTGCTTTTTTATTTTGTATGTTAATCTCCTTCTGTGGCATTTCAAATCAAAGTTAAGCATTGCCACTTAAACCATTTAATATTTACTGCCGAAAGAATGAAAATGATTACTTTTAATCATGCAAACGCCCTCAAAAATATTGGACAATGCGGTGGAGCAGTTATCTAGCCTTCCAGGCATTGGAAAAAGATCTGCACTGCGTCTTGCGCTGAATCTTCTTCAAAGAAATGAAAAAGAAATACATGAGTTTGCAAATGCAATAATTGATTTGAAATTAAATGTCTTTAACTGTGAGGAATGTGGAAATATTTCTGATCATGCCAAATGTGATATCTGTTTAAATCCTAATCGAGATTCTGAAGTGATTTGTGTAATCGAAGACATTAGAGATATTATTGCAGTCGAATCAACAGGTGCTTTTAAAGGGAAATACCATGTGCTTGGTGGTGTCATCTCCCCTATGGATGGAATTGGCCCGAACGAATTAAACATTCAGCCACTCATAAATAAAGTAAGCCAAGGTCACGTTAAAGAAATCATATTTGCGTTAAGTCCAACGATGGAAGGGGACACCACAAATTTTTATTTGTTTAAAAAACTAAAAGGATTTTCTACTTTAATCACAACATTATCGAGAGGTGTAAGCGTAGGCTCCGAGCTTCATTATGCAGATGAAATGTCTTTGGGAAGATCAATTACACAAAGGCGAGAATACAATCAAGAATGAAAAAACTAATTGCACTTCACTTAGTCCTAATTGCGACGTTTTACACGTACAGTCAATCTGTAAGAACACTAGCAACAGCAACTACAAATCAAAATATTATTGACTATGTACATTCCATAGATAGCACAATCATAGTCATTGACTTTTTACAGCTTAAGAAATCAAAATGGAAAAGCACCTTTAATACTGTATCCGGACTTATTCTTTCAGGAGGCAAAGACGTAGGACCGAAAAATTATGGAGTCAAGGATACTTTCAATTTGTGCATCACGGATCCTAAAAGAGATGAAGTTGAGCTTTTTTTGTTAAAGTCTGCGCTCAACGACTCTTTACCTATTTTAGGTATCTGCAGAGGACATCAAATGACTAACGTTGGTCAGGGAGGAGCCCTTTATCAAGATATTCCTTTACAGCACAAATCTGATATAAAAGTAATTCACAGAGACAGTCTACAAGAAAATTATGTCTATCATGATATCGAACTCGATACCACAAGTGCTTTATTTGAAATATATGGCACGAAACATTTGAATGTAAATAGCTTCCATCATCAAGCCGTCATCAAGGAAGGTGGATCTATGAAAACTGTAGCCAGAGCTGCAGATGGTATTTGTGAAGCTACTGAATGGGGAAAAGGATTAGACGACCGATGGATTATAGGGGTTCAATTCCATCCTGAGCGACAATTTATGACCGAATCAATTCATACGAATCTCATCAAAGCATATATTGAAGCTTGTTTCCCTTAGCTTCTTGACTTTCGCAACAGCTTAATTCCTTTGACAGTAAGTCCAAATGACACAAGGGTTATAATATAGCCCAAAGTCAATTCACCAAAATGAATATTATGATGCATTGAATATTCACGCAATAAGGCTACAAAAAGAAAACAAGTACCCGTAGAAAGCATGCTTGAATATTCATTGAAAATAACTTTGCTCAATGAAAATTTATAGTTAATAGGAATATAACCTGTGACTTTAGGAATAAATACGGGTGTTTGATTACACCATCTTGTATACGCTTCACCAAATTTTTTTGATAAGAATGCTTCCTCCGCAAAAACAATGCGTTCATAATACATCCAAAAAGCCAGAACCAGAATTAGGCTCAACCAAAAACTAAATAAATAAATGGAAAGCCCAAACCAAATTAAAAAATTTGCAACGTAAAGTGGATTTCGAACGATAGAGTACCAACCTTTTGTGTTTAATGAATCAGCTACTTGTTCGTTTCGGTTTCTGCCAGATGTAGCATCCTGCCTTGATAAGATCACTTGAGCCCTAATTAAATGACCAAGTACAATAAATCCAATTGAGGAAAACAAAACAGCATATTCAACTGCTTTATTATCGATAAGCCAATCAAATGAATTAGAATAGCTTACGGGTACAGAAAAGAGAATAAATAATATCGGAATAAAGCCGCGATTTCGAAATAAAATTTCGCCTTGCTTTTCTAAAGAATCTTGTAATTTCATTTAAATAATTTGAGTATATTGCATTTACAATCTGACAAAAGTAATCATTCTTCAAACTATGAAAGAAAAATTTGAATTAGAGTATTTATTGAAAACCTCGATTAGGGTTCTTGACAACATGATTGGATCTCCTAGTGGACTTAGTGAGTGGTTTGCGGATAACGTTACTGTCAGAGATGACATTTATTCATTTGAATGGGACGGCAGTATCGAGGAGGCACGATTGATTCAGCGAAAAATGAACTCTAAAATGAAATTCAAATGGTTGGATGATGAGGAAAATGGAGATGATTATTACTTTGAAATTAATTTTGAAGTTGACTCCATGACTTCAACGGTCTCTCTCAATGTAGTTGACTTTGCTGAACCTGGTGAAATCGAATCTGCAAAAATGCTCTGGGAACAACAAATTAATGACTTGAAAAGAATTATTGGAGCATAATTCCATTAGTTTTGCGTTAGTATAATTAGAGTATAACCTTTAAACTACAAGTACATTGTTGCCTCGACTCTATTTATTTAGTCTCAGATCATTTATTGGTCCCTTTATACTAACACTGATTATCTCTATTTTCATCTTAATACTTCAATTTTTTTGGGTATATATTGATGATTTGATGGGCAAAGGAATCGACGTATTTGTGATTCTTGAACTCTTATTTTATGTTTCAGCAAGTCTTATACCCCTTGCACTACCATTGGCCATCTTGATTTCATCTCTAATGACCTTTGGTAATTTCTCAGAAAACAATGAACTCACGGCTCTTAAATCCAGCGGTTTATCACTATTCAAAATTATGAGACCGTTAATGGTACTTGTTATGGCCATTTCCATTTTCACCTTTTACTTTTCTAACTATGTTATTCCAGTAGCAAACTTGAAGTGGCATTCATTAATTTTTGATATTCAGAACACAAAAATCACCAACCTGATTAAACCTGGTGTTTTCACAAGCGAAATAGACGGCTATGCCATTAAAGCAGGTTCGGGAGGAAATGGAAAATATCAGGATGTTATTATTCATGACCATACAAATCCCACAGAGCTCAAAACTATTAAGGCAGAAGAAATCAGGATATACAAATCAACAAATTCTTTGTACTTATTTTTGGAACTGATCAATGGAAATGTTTTTGAAGAACTCGATATACAGAATCCAATTTTTCTACCAAATGGAAAAATGCAGAACAAAACCCACATGAATCGTCCTTCTCGAGTATCTCGTTTTGACAAAGCCACATATAAAATCAATGTATCGGGATTTACCCTCAATAGAAGCGATAATCAAATTTTCAAGGATAAATATGAAATGCTCAATGTTTTTCAGATCAAAAATGCAATGGACTCATTAGAAACGAAAAGAGAGAAAATGAATGATGCCTATCTTCTGGTAAATAAAAGAGACCAATCTATTTTCAGATTGCATCAAATAGAAGGTATTGACGATACCACACAACTTAAGGGTCTTAAAATCATTGACATAGAGGATATCGACAAAGAAGAAAAACAGCAAATTTATAAGCAGCTTGTAGCCAAACTCAGAAGCAAAAATCAAAATTTAGAAAATCAAATAAAATTCCTAAGGACCATAGAAATAGATGAAAACAATTATTGGATTGAATTTCACCGAAAATTTGCGCTTTCCGCAACCCTCCTTATATTATTTTTTATGGGGGCATCTTTAGGATCGATAATTAAACGAGGGGGTTTTGGTGCTCCAGTAGTTATTGCGGCAATTATCTTTATTGTCTACTTTTCGATTATATCAACCGGTGAAAATCTTGCAGAGTCACAGGTAATTAGTCCGTTTTTTGGAATGTGGATGGCTTGTATTATTTTCGCCCCTATTGCAGTTCTTCTGACAAGAGCAGCGGCTCGAGATTCTAAAATTTTTTCTATAGAAAATTGGATGAAATTGTTCACTTTAAATAAGACAAAATGAAGACCTTATTTATAAGTCACAAGCCTCCCTACCCTATTGTTGACGGTGGATGTCATGCAATGGATAGAATGCTTCGAGATTTTATTCTGGCTTATCCAGAAGCTGTGATTTCCTATGTTTATTTTGAAACAGAGAAACACCCAGGTAACAGGAAAAAAATTCCGCAAGAAATTAAAAAGAATGTTGATTTTATCGGAATACCAATTTCAACTAAGATAAATCCACTATCAGCCTTCATTCATTTGTTTAATAATAAATCATATAATGTATCCAGATTTGTAAAAGGAAATATTAAAAAACAGATTGAATTACTTCTGAGTCAAAATGAATTTGACATCGTACTTTTTGAAAGTATCTTTTCAGGTGGATATATCGATGATATTAGATGTATTTCAAATGCCAAATTGGTTTATAGAGCACACAATATTGAGCATAAGATTTGGGAGGATTTATCGAAAGGAGAAAAAAATCCACTCAAAAAATGGTATCTAAGACACCTTTCTCGAAAACTAAAATCTTTTGAATTACAATTTTTAAATAAAATTGATCTTATAATGTCGATTTCAAAATTGGATCAATCCTATTTCAAAAACCACACGAGTACAAGAAGTACCTATATACCCGTTTCAATGAAAATCCATTCTATAAAGATGATGCACAATGGTTCTCTTTGTTTCCTAGGCGCTTTCAACTGGCTCCCTAACAAAGAAGCCATGATCTGGTTTGTTGATAATGTTTTTAAAGAATTATCAAATAAATTTCCAACACTTACATTAGAAATTGCAGGGAGTTTTTCTAATGAGATTACAAGTATTTCAGAAAAATCAAATGTCCACCTTCACGGTTTTGTAGAATCATCTAAGGAATTCATTGCTATGAACGGAATTTTTGTAGCTCCTTTACTTTCAGGCTCTGGGGTTAAAATGAAAGTACTTGAAGCCATGTCTCTCGGTGTTCCATGTGTTTTAAGCAGTAAAGCAGCGGAAGGCCTAGCTCTTCCTGAAATAATACCAGTGTGCCAAAACAAAGCTGATTTCATAGAGAAACTTTCCATACTTTTATTAGATAAAGAATTATGTGAAAAAATTGGAAAAGCTGGGCAAGAATTTATTGAAACTGAATTTTCATCTGAGCTGGTTTCTAATAAGATCATTGACTCGTTAAATACATAAATATATTGTCCCTTACTCTAAACATATTAATGTGGTCATTCATCACACCAGTTATATACACCTATTTCGTATATCCTTTGATAACCATTGGAATGGCCAAAAGAAAGCAGACTCAAAAAAAAGAGAAAGAACCAATAATTCCCAAAATATCGATTTTGATTGCGGCACATAATGAAGAGCTTGTTATTGAATCAAAAATCAAAAGTATTCTTTCCTCAAAATACCCCAGTGATGAAATTGAAATCATCATTGGTACCGACAATTGCACTGACAATACAGACAAAATCATTCAGGGATATGCAAATCAACACAAAGTCATCAAGCATATTAAATTTGACAAAAGAAGCGGCAAAATAAAGATTATAAATACCCTTTTTGATAAAGCTCTTGGAGAGATACTCGTTTTAACTGATGCCAATGTGTTATTTACAGAACATACACTTTCGGCCCTTATGCAACATTTTTCAGATTCTAAAATAGGACTCGTGGATAGTAATATGCAAAATTATGGACTCAAAACTACTGGTATTTCGATTCCTGAAAAAACATACATTTCTATTGAAGGAAAGCTCAAAAACGCCGAAGGTAGGTTATGGGGTAAAATGATGGGGCCATTCGGAGGATGTTTTGCGATACGAAAAAAATTGTTTTCAAAAGTTCCCGAAAATTTTCTTGTTGATGACTTTTTCTTAAACATGATTATTCTAGAAAATGGTTATTCCTGTGTAAATGAACCAGAAGCTATAGTTTATGAAGATGTCAGCAATAATCTTCATGCTGAATTTGTTCGAAAATCCAGAATTTCTGCTGGCAATTTTCAAAACCTTTCCCACTTTTTTCATGTGCTTTTTAAATTTAATAGACTCTCTTTTGTATTCCTTTCTCACAAAGTTTTTCGTTGGATAAGCCCCTTTTTCATAATAGCAGTTGGTATATTATTGTGCTTCATTTATGGTGAGTCGATCTTAAATACTATACTTTTATACAGCTACGTTTCCAGTTTAATCATTATAGCTTTTGACCTGATTTTTATTAAACTTGGTATTCACATCAAACCTTTTAGGTACATCACCCATTTTGCAGCAATGAATACAGCATTGTTCGTTGGATTCCTTAAATTTCTTGGAGGCAGTAAAAGCAGTGTTTGGAAACGGACTGAACGATTGCAATCCTAATTAGCGAAGCATTTGAAAATGCTCGTATTTATCTTTAACGAATAAGACCAGCTCCATCTCACTCGCTGTTTTCAGAAAATACTCGTTTACATTAAGAAAAGAAATAAATGAATCAAAATCATTCTCATTTAATTCAATGATGTCATATGCGACATACAATGCCAACAACTCTTTCACAATTCTAATCTGATCATCCTTATATTCCTGTTCAGCAATCCACCTTTTATTCTTTTCCTTCTTGGAAAAAGCTTGGTATAAGGCCGTGATTGGACTTTCAAACGCACTAATACCAGATACAATTCGCGTATCCCTCATCGCCAGCTCTGCTCTTTCCTCTTTAATTTGATTTAATGTTTTTAATGGTCTAATGACGACCTCATCTAATTCTTGAGGCAGTCTTTCAATTGTTTCATGAATAAGAAATTGACAATTAGAATCTGGAATAATGATATACTTAAACTTAGGGTATCCCTTTATAGACAAAACAATTTGGTCACCACTCGAAACGTATGCACTAAATTTTCCATTGGGCTGACCAAAAACACCTTTACCTGTAGTTGTATTTACAACCATTAAATTGTAAAAAGAATTTGGTCTCAAACTATCAACGACTTTTCCCTTCAAAAGAATTCTTTCACATTGCTGATAGCTATATGAGCATATGAGGACGCAGAAAATAAATATTAAATTAATTCTACACATGAAAATTAATTAAAATACCATTTTAATGATTCGCCATACAAAATGAATAATATTACCGGGGTAGACAAGCTTAATAACCAAGTCACGACTACGCCAATTCTAAATAAAACACTAGAATCCATCAAAAGTGGCGTCTCAAGCACTGAATTTACGTTTTCGGCTATTAACAGATCATTTGAATTACCTGAAATTTCATTATACTTTTTAAGTGATGGATTGTGATCTAAAACTAGATTTCGAATTAAAGAGTAATCTTTGTTACTCAAGTCTTCATATGGAACACGATAATTGATTCCGTTTTTGGTAAACTCCTTTCGAATTAAATATTTTTTTTGGATGGATCTCACTCTAAAAGACATTAAGAAACCAAAAAGCATTAATGGCCAAGAATCCGCGAAGAAACCTGCGGCAATTAAAACCAAAGAGGAAACCAATGAGAAAATCATTAAAAAAAGATCATGATCATACTTTACCAATAATCTAAAAAGCTGACCACCATCCAATGGGTCCAGAGGTAGAAGGTTAATCATGTTCAATATCATAAATATGCCACTCATTTCTAACAACCAGTCAATTTGCATTTGAATTGCAAAAATACTGCCAATTATACCTAAACATATTCCTGGTACAGGACCACCTAGAATTACAAAAAAGCTTTCCTTTTGGGAGTAAATCTTTTTGACGCCCTGAACAAATGCCCCCATAAGCGGTACAAACATCATCTTTACATTTTTATAATTAAAATACTTCATGAAAAGAAAATGTCCCATTTCGTGAATAAATAAGACAATAATTAAGAACACAAGAAACTGAACTCGATCCGCAAATAATATCATGAAAGAAGCTACAAAAAGCACTAGGGACAAAACCGTCATACTCCATCCTGACTTTTCCTCCTTTTTAGGTAAAACAGGTTTTGGTGGATAAAAATCAAATTGCTCTTCCATTATTTAAAGGACTGGCATTCCGCCTTTCATATTTTTCATTTGACCCATCATATTAGACATGGCCCTTGGATTACTCATCATCTTCATCATCTTACGCATTTCTTCAAATTGCTTAATCAGTTTATTTACCTCTTGAACCGAAGTGCCACTTCCTTTGGCTATTCTACTTCTACGAGATGCATTTAATACCCCAGGACTCGTTCTCTCCTCTGGAGTCATTGAATGAATAATGGCCTCTATCCCTTTAAATGCGTCATCAGGAATATCCGCTCCTTTCATAGCCTTCCCTACTCCAGGAATCATTCCCATTAAATCCTTAACGTTACCCATCTTCTTAATCTGCTGAAGCTGAGATAGAAAATCATTAAAATCAAATTGATTTTTTAAAATCTTCTTTTGAAGCTTTTTTGCTTCTTGCTCATCAAACTGCTCCTGTGCTTTTTCAACCAGTGAAACGACATCTCCCATTCCAAGAATACGGTCGGCCATTCTAGAAGGATAGAATACATCTAGAGCATCCATTTTTTCACCAACTCCAACAAACTTAATTGGCTTATTTACAACCTCTTTAATGGTAAGAGCCGCTCCTCCACGAGAATCTCCATCTAGTTTGGTCAGCACCACTCCATCAAAATCAATTCTTTCATTAAATGTTTTTGCCGTATTTACTGCATCTTGACCAGTCATTGAATCCACCACAAATAGCGTTTCAGATGGATTAATTGATTTCTTCAAGTTTTCTATTTCAGTCATCATAACCTCATCCACGGCCAATCGACCTGCAGTATCGACAATCACCACATTATACGCCTCTGCCTTGGCTTTTTTAATAGCTTCATTGGCAATGTTAATGGGATTCTTTTCTTCCTTATTTGAAAACACTTCTATTCCAAGCTGCTCACCCAACACATGAAGCTGATCAATAGCGGCAGGACGATATACATCACAAGCTACTAGGAGTACCTTTTTGTTTTTTTTCTTTGTTAGATAATTACCGAGTTTTCCTGTAAAGGTGGTTTTACCTGAACCTTGTAAACCTGACATTAAAACTACTGATGGATTTGAAGTCAAGTTTATTTCTACCTCATTACCACCCATAAGTTTGATGAGCTCCTCATGACAAATTTTAATCATTAACTGTCCTGGGGAAACTGACTTTAAAACATCTCGACCTAATGCTTTTTCTTTAACCGTATTGGTAAACTTTTTTGCAGTTTTAAAATTAACATCTGCATCCAATAAAGCTCGTCTAACTTCCTTTAGTGATTCCGCAACATTAATCTCCGTAATCTGACCGTGACCTTTTAAAACTTTAAATGCCCGCTCAAATTTCTCTGTTAAATTATCAAACATAGTGTAAAATTGAGGCTCAAAGATACTGATTAGAATCCATATAGCTTGTTAAGAAAAGCTATAAAAACAATGAGGAAAATTTAGAAATGGGTTACCAACTTATGCTTATCAATGAGTTTTCTCATGTTAATTAAAGCATAACGCATTCTCCCTAATGCCGTATTGATACTGATATCTTTAAGCTCTGCGATTTCCTTAAATGACATATCCTGAAAAATTCGAAGTCGAATAATTTCTTTTTGAACCTCAGGAAGATAGTCAATCAAAGAGACCATTTGAGTTTCAAGTTCTTCTTTGGTTTTAGATTCAAGATAATTATCCTCTCCCGAATCAATTTTGTGAAATATAGAATAGCTAGAGTCAAATGGACTTGTTTCAGATATCATTCGCATTTTGCTCTGTCTTCGAAAATGATCAATAACAAGATTGTGCGCAATACGCATACACCATGGTAAGAACTTCCCTTCTTCATTGTAATTACCAAGTTTTATGGTATTTACAACCTTAACAAATGTGTCTTGAAAAACATCATTTGAAAGCTGACTGTCTTTCAGCTTTGAATAAATATATCTGTATACACGATCCTTATGTCGAAGCAATAATGTTTCAAATGCTTTTTCATTTCCATTAATGTATGAGGTAATTAAATCGCTATCACCTAAATTAGAGAGTACCATTACTTAA
This sequence comes from Flavobacteriales bacterium, assembly GCA_003331365.1. Lineage (GTDB taxonomy): Bacteria > Bacteroidota > Bacteroidia > Flavobacteriales_D > Crocinitomicaceae > UBA952. The sequence goes on from QOQC01000036.1 coordinate 11,146, forward strand.
ATTTTCGTTGTTTTATCAACTATTAAAAGTAAATTTGGTCTATAGGCGTATTGTTTAAGCGTTTATAGTGCTAATGTAGAGTGAAAAAAGGGATATACCAAATATTTAATCGATTTTAAAGAAAATATGAGAAATCAAATGATTTTATTTGGATGGATTACCCTCCTTGTATTTCCAATTCCTGGTTTTTTTCTACAATATTACTTTAATCAGACCTCATTTTTCGATTTTATTGCTTTCGATGATTTCCGAATGGTTCCTTTGATGTATGGACTTCAATTAGGCATCGTTTATGGATTTCTTGCATATCTGTTTATGAAAGCACCTTTTTTTGAAAAAGTCCCGGTGAAAATCAATAAATTGGTTCGTAACATGAAACTATCCGTTTTCGACGGATTATTTCTTTCTTTATGTGCAGGAATTGGAGAGGAGTTATTATTCCGACAAGGTATTCAATCCTTCACTGGAGTATTGCTGACTTCCGTATTATTTGTCGCATTACACGGATACCTAAATCCATTTAATTTGAGGTTTTCAGTATACGGCTTAATTGTTCTACCCTTTATCATCATAATTTCATACGGACTTGGTGTATTTGGCATATGGTTTTGTATAGCTGCACACTTTTCTTATGACGCTGTCCTATTTACTTTCATGCTCAAAGAAGATTAATTAAATTTGTCGAAAAAAATATGCCCAATATATCTCGCAAAGCACTAGTCATGCCAGAGTCGCCCATACGAAAACTCGTTCCATATGCAGAAATGGCTAAAAAGAAAGGTACTCATGTATATCACTTGAACATTGGCCAGCCAGATATTGAGTCTCCTAAGGAAGCCATAAATGCGATTAAAAATATTGATTTAAAAGTAATTGAATACAGTCACTCAGCAGGATTTGAATCTTATAGAGAAAAACTAGCCCAAAGTTATTCTAGTCAAGGAATTAAAGTAACATCGGAAGATATTTTGGTCACAACTGGAGGGTCAGAAGCTTTATTGTTCGGACTCATGACTGCTTGCGAACCTGAGGATGAGATTATTATTCCCGAACCATTTTACGCCAATTATAATGGCTTTGCTACCAGCGCCAGTCTTAATGTTGTCCCTGTATCAGCCGACATTGAAAATGGTTTTGCCCTTCCTCCAATTTCCGAAATTGAGAGCAAAGTATCAAAGAAAACCAAAGCCATTGTTATTTGCAATCCGGGAAACCCAACAGGATATGTTTACTCTGAAGAAGAGCTTCTTAAGCTAAGAGACATCGTATTGAAATACGATCTCTTTTTATTTGCTGATGAGGTGTATAGAGAGTTTTGTTATGATGGAACTAAACCTATTTCGGTAATGCAACTCGAAGGAATTGAAAATAACGTAATCATGATTGACTCGGTTTCTAAGAGATATTCAATGTGTGGTTCACGAATTGGCGCCTTAGTTTCTAAAAATAAAGCCGTAATATCTGCAGCATTGAAATTTGGACAAGCCAGATTATCTCCGCCTACAGTGGATCAAATAGCGGCAGAAGCAGCTCTAGATGCACCAACATCTTATTTCGAAGAGGTTCAAAATGAATACGTGGAAAGACGGAATATAATGGTTGAGGGACTAAATAAGATTCCTGGAGTATTTTGTCCAAAACCAAAGGGTGCATTTTATTGTGTGGCGAGATTTCCAGTTAAAAGTGCGGAGGATTTCTGTCAATGGTTGTTAGAGGAGTATTCTCATGAAGGTCAGACCGTAATGATGGCTCCAGCTGCTGGATTCTATTCAAGTAAAAACCTTGGTCTGCAGGAAGCGAGAATTGCATATGTTTTGAAAAAAGAAAGCCTACTTAAATCAATAGAGGTACTATCCGAGGCACTGAAGGTTTACCCAAATAGACTGACACAGTAATGAGTGAAAAGATAAAGGAATATCTCAATCAAATTCCAGATGAACGCAAAAAAGCATTTGAGGAACTAAGAGCTGTAGTTATCAAAAATTTACCTAAAGGCTTTGAAGAAACCATTCAGCACGGAATGATTTCATACGTAGTGCCCCACTCTATCTACCCCAATGGTTACCATGTAAATCCTAAACAAGCCTTACCATTTGTTAGTATTGCCAATCAAAAAAACTTTATTGCTTTATATCACATGGGTATTTATGCGGACCCATCTATTTTAAATTGGTTCGTTGATGAATATCCCAAATATTGTAAGAGAAAGCTTGACATGGGCAAATCTTGTATTCGTTTCAAAAAACCGAATGATATTCCGTTTGAACTGATTAAGGAACTCATGTCTAAAATTTCTTGTGACACATGGATTGAGATATACGAATCCATTATTAAATCAAAATGATTCGTATGAAAACATTGAATTTTTAAATAACTTAGATTCAATGAATTTTGTGATTGTAGATGTTGAAACCACTGGAGGAAGTCCAAAAAGCTCAAAAATAACTGAGCTCGCCATGTACAAGTATGATGGAAACAAAATAATTGATGAATTCTCCTCATTAATTAATCCAGAGCAAGATATTCCAGAATTTATTGTCCGACTGACAGGAATCACGAATGAACATGTAAAAAACGCTCCTAAATTTTATGAAGTAGCCAAGAAGGTAATTGACTTTTTTGAGGACAGTATATTTGTTGCCCATAATGTCTCCTTTGATTATGGCATGTTCAGATCAGAATTTAAAACATTGGGATATGACTTTCGAAAACCACATCTATGCACAGTTGTAGCCTCACGACAAATAATTCCAGGTCATGAATCGTACAGTCTAGGCAAGTTGAGCAAGGAAATTGGTATTCAAATTGAAAACCGGCATAGAGCTGGTGGAGATGCACTTGCAACTACGAAACTTTTTGAAATATTATTCAAAAAAGATAAAGCCACACTCAGCTCATTAATCAAAGAAGAGCTTAACCCTAAATCTGTCCACCCCAATTTGGATATTAATAAGGTTGATGATCTTCCCAATAAAACAGGGATTTATAAATTTTTTAATGAGTTTAATCAAATCATCTATATCGGTAAAAGTATTCATATTAAAAATCGTGTAGAACAGCATTTACGCAATAATAAGTCTGCAAAAGGAATTCGAATGATAGAAGAAATAGCTAGAATTGAATACGAGCTTACTGGGTCAGGACTAATTGCGCTTTTGTTAGAGTCCGAGATGATTAAAAAGCATCAGCCCAAATTCAATAGAAAGCTTAGGAAAAGTAGATTTCCATTTGGATTATATGATAAACCAAACAAACAAGGTTACATTGAGTTAAACATCGAATCTACGAGCAAAAATGAACATATCCCCCTGCTTCATTTTAGCACAAAAAAGGAAGGTCTTTCCTATTTACAGAATCTTGTAGAAAGACATTCTTTGTGTCAAAAACTCTGTGGACTTTACAATTCTAAAAACTCGTGTTTTCACTACGAAATTAAGGCTTGTAACGGAGCATGTATTGGCGCTGAACCAGTTGCAGAATACAATGAAAGAATCGAATCCTATATTGAAACACTTCAGTACAATGGAAGGAGCTTTATGATTATGGAAAAAGGTAGAGAGAGAAGTGAAAAAAGTATTGTTTTGATAAAAGACGGGATCTATCAAGGTTATTGTTATGCTCCATATCAATATTATACCGAAAATATTGAACAATTAAACGACATACTCCTTTTTAAAAAAGAAGATCGGGATGTCAAGTCAATTGTGAATTCCTATCTCAGAAACAATAAAAAACATAAAGTAATTGAATTTTCATAGTAAAAATGCAAGGTAAGCTTACCATTCTGGGTTCTGGAACTTCACAAGGAGTACCAGTCATCGGTTGTGATTGCACGGTTTGTTCCTCTTCAGACCAAAGAGACAAGAGAACTCGAACCTCAGCCCTGATTCATATCAATGGTGAAAACCATGTGATAGACACAGGCCCTGATTTTAGAACGCAAATGCTTCGCGAAAATATACAATCGCTGAAATCGGTGATTTTTACCCATGAACATAAAGACCATATTGCAGGACTTGATGACATCAGGCCATTCAATTTTAAAGAAAAAAGAAGTATGAATGTATATGCATCGAATCGAGTTCAGGAAGCTTTGTTGCGAGAATACCACTATATATTCGCCGATAAGAAATACCCTGGAGTACCAAATGTAAATCTTTCTATAATTGAAAATTCGAAATTCGAAATCGATACTGGCATTGAGATTGAACCCATTGAAGTATTACATTATAAATTACCTGTCTTTGGTTTTCGCATTGGTGACATCTCCTATATTACAGATGCCAAAACAATTTCAGAAAAAGAAAAAGAAAAAATTAAAGGGAGCAACATTTTAATCATCAATGCTCTTCGACGAGAACCTCACATGTCTCATTTCAACTTGGATGAAGCACTTGCTTTTATTGAAGAGGTAAATCCCAATCATGCTTATTTAACCCATATATCTCATCTTTTTGGTACGCATAACGAAATTGAAAAAGAGCTGCCCGGTAATGTCCATTTGGCTTATGATGGTTTGTCTCTCAGTTTCAAATACTAACATATTGTTATGGATTAAATAAGTTTTCCAGTATACATTCGTTTGTATTATTAAATATCTTCGAATTATGAATGAGGAAAAATTCATTGATATCAAACGATTAATCAAAAGCAAAAACCCAAAATTGCTTAAATGGCTTCCTGGTTTTGCAATTAGCTATCTTAAACGTATCCTTCACCAGGATGAAATCAATGCCTTTTTAAGAGAAAATAAAAATAGAAAGAATAAAGACTTTAGTGATGAAGTAATGAAATACTTCAATATCAATGTACAAGTCAATTGTATTGAGCATATTCCAAAAAAAGGCCCTGTCATTCTTGTGATGAATCATCCATTAGGAGGTATGGATGGAATTGCCTTTATTTCGGGAATCATGAATCACCGCCCAGACCTAAAATTCATTGTAAATGATCTTTTAATGAATGTTGAAAACCTAAAAGATTTGTTTGTTGGTGTAAATAAGCACGGAAAGAATAATGTTTCTATTCGTAACCAAATTAAAAATGCTTTTGACGCTGACCACGCACTTTGTATTTTCCCAGCTGGATTGGTAAGTCGCAAGAGCAAAGGTAAAATCAGAGATTTAGAATGGAAAAAAACCTTCGTAACCTACGCCAGGTCTCTCGATAGACAAGTTGTACCCATATTCATTGATGGAAAGCTTTCACCGTTCTTCTACAACTTATATCGGATAAGAAAATTTCTTGGAATTAAGGCAAATATCGAAATGCTTTATCTATCAAATGAATTATTTAAACAAAGAAATCAAACCATCACTTTTCATATAGGTAGAGCTATTGAAGGAAAGAGTTTTTATCCTGAATTATCAGAATTCAAGACCGCACAGGAATTCAAAAAAGAGGTGTATGCAATTAAAGAAAAATAATTATGAAAATAATTGATCCAATTAACAGAAAGCTAATTAAAAGAGAACTTAACGTTAAAACCTTTATTAGAAGCACTAGAAAAGGAGGAAATGAAATTTACATTGTGAATAATCACAACGCTCCGAATGTTTTAAAAGAAATTGGAAGATTAAGAGAAGTTACTTTTCGAGCCTCAGGTGGAGGAACTGGAAATTCCATAGATTTAGATCATTTCGATACAGATGAAATATGTTACGAGCAGCTCATTGTTTGGTCTCCAGAGGATGAAGAAATCGTGGGTGGATATCGCTATATCAAATGCAATAACGCCATCACTGAGTCTAATGAAATATTGCTTTCAACTACCCATTATTTTGATTTTTCAGAGCTGTTTATAAAGACTATTTTACCTTACACTATAGAATTAGGTAGAAGTTGGGTACAGCCTAATTATCAACCATCTATAAATCCAAGAAAGGGCTTATTTGCGCTAGATAATATATGGGATGGACTGGGTGCTTTAATTAAATTCAACCCTGAAATAAAATACTTTTTTGGAAAGGTCACCATGTATCCAAATTACAATACCGAAGCAAGAAATTTCCTTCTTCAATTTATGCACAAATACTTCCCTGACTCCGAAAACTTGCTCACCCCTCACCACCCTCTTGATTACACAAACAATCATGAGGAAAATATGCAACAAATCTCAGGACTTGAATTTAAAGAAGCGTATAAAGTACTGAATTCACATGTTCGGGAACGAAATGAGTTCATTCCGCCTCTAATTAGTATTTACATGAATCTATCCCCAAGCATGAAAACCTTTGGAACTGCAGTAAACAAAGACTTTGGAAATGTAGAGGAAACTGGAATACTGGTGACCATTGATGATATTTATGAAGAAAAGAAAGAAAGACACATGGAATTTTAGTCAGACCTCATATTTCTCAAGAAGCTCCTCGATATTTTCTATACCTGTTAACCTTTTGATTCTCTTCTTTAATCTTCCAATTTTCACATCTACGTGAGTGATATTCAACTTTCGAGAAATATATGTAGATGGCTTGTTATAGTAATACTTCATTTTCAGCATTAGTGCCTCCTGTCTTGAAACCAGTCTCAATACAGATTGCATTATCTCATATGAATTTACATCACCTGAAAAATCAAAAATAGGTGTATCCTCTATTGCACCGTCAGCAAATTGTTCTAAGTGCGTATTCATAAAGCTATCTGCACTGTATTTTATCTTTCTTTTTGCATTTTTCTTTCTAAGCTGAGACTTGCAAAAATTAGCCACTACTGCCTTTAACCACGTCGCTGTATGCAATAAGTCAATAGATTTAGAATAATGAGATTCAATGATCATGAATAGATGAATTGAAAATTCCTGATAGATGTCTTTTTGATCCTCTGAATTTTGGAAATGAGATCGAATTACGCTTACAAACATAGTATCATACCTATTCATAATTTCATTGAATAGAGAATGATGAAGATGGTAATTCATAGATTTTAAGATGTAAACGCGGTCTGATCTGAAATAATTCTTTCAATTCCGTTTACTTCTAATATATCAAGATCAAAGCATTTCTCTCCTCTCTTTAACATATTTTGTAATATTTGAATATTAGATTCCTCCTTGTCTCTAATCAAAAAAGTATTCATTTTATACTTTTTCAATAAATAAACTAAACTTGATATCTCTTTTCTAATGTTGTGCGCAACCATCCCAATTGGATAAAGAAATAGATATGCATCTTTCGATTTATTGGGTTGAATTTGAATTTCCTGTCTAATCAAGTTTGGATTCTGGTCATTTTTAGCAAAACAAAATGCCTGATAGAGAAGCTCCGTAGGATCACCAATAATGAGACATTGTTTAAATCTTGGATTCTGGGAAATAATTATAGACAAGGCGAAAGAAAGCTCGGACAAACTATATTTCCCATTAAAATCAATCGGTATATCATTAAAAATAAACTGATTAGGCTCATCAAAAGCAAAAGGGTCTTTCCGCTTATATTTTAATGTATTGATAGGGATATTTGATAATTCAACCATGCTTCGATGATAAAGATTCGCATGGGACCCTACCAATAAAATAGATTTAAACGTAGAATTTTGCATAGGCATTTTTTATTTCTAACGATAATACATCCAAAATATAACAAGAATCAAGTAAATATTTTGAACAAAGCAATTATTTTTACGTTCAGACGTTTAAAATCTATGGTCAGAATAGCTTTATTTCTTTGTCTTATATGTGGAACATTTACACTTAAAGCACAGACATATAATTTTGGTTTAAACAGTTTTTCATTTTTAAATTCAATATACAGTGCAAGATCGGCAGGATTGGGTTCAAATCTAATTACAGTCAGTGATAAAGATATTGGCTTATCTGTTGAAAACCCTTCCCTTCTAAATAAAAACCACGTCAATAACCTCCAAATGAATCAAGCGCTAATGCCTACAGGTGTTCAGTTGGGGATGCTTGCTTATGCTTATCAAAGTAAGTATGGGCTTTTTTCACCGGTGATTCGATTTCAAAACTATGGAAAATTTCAAGGCACAGATGAGCTTGGTAACAATACCAATA